>DMKZ01000123.1 GCA_003454065.1 Spirochaetaceae bacterium | reverse complement strand
ATGGCGAGCACCTGCGGGCGATAAACCGCCCAATCGTTCCGACGCAGCAGGCCATACGCAAAGTATTGTCCTGCTTAGCGTCGGAACTTGCATAGACGGTTTCTCATCCCGCAACTGCTCGCAGGGGTTTACGGAGGCTTTGGATAAGTTTACAAAATGGCGGGCACCCGCGGGCGATACGAACGGAGAACATCGTGCGGCCGCGCGGCGAGGCCTCGCACCGCAAGGGCTCGCGCGGAACCGGCCGGCGCAAAGGCGGAAGGCGATAGCCCGGACCAGAGCCTGCGGGAACCGGACAGAAGCCGTTTCGCAAGCGTCGGCGGCGTCCTCGCCTTACGGCACGGCGGCGGACGGTTCCGCAGCTGATTGCAGCGCAATCAGCGCGCAGCCGCACGGCCGCGGGCGGAGCGACTACAATGCCGCTGGAACGGCATTGATATGCAAAGCACTGTCTTGATTTGCTCATGTTTCATAATTCACATCTGCAGAAAGCTCAGAAATTATAATCAGGTTCTAACACGATAGATGTCTGCCGGCTTTTTTACAAAACCTGCGTTCAAACTTGTATTTTGCAGGAACATTTCCCATAAGGAAGTTTTCACCGCTTTTTCTCCGCTCCATAGTCACCAAAAGGTTCTGCATTATGATGATGGCTATATGGAATTCGTCGTTCGGCATGCAGAAGAAACTATCAGAAGACTTGTCAGCTCGTTTCCAGCTGTTCTGGTAGTCGGAGCAAGACAAACTGGAAAATAACGCTCATGAGAATAATAACGGACTCAGCAAACATCGCTTATCTTACATTTGACGACCCGTTGGAAGAAGCATCTGCGAAAAACGATCCTAAGGCTTTTATGGAATTGCACCCGTCCCCGCATGCTTTTGAAGAAATCCAATATGACGGTTTCTCCGATAGCTTCATTCCAGCGAAAGATTACATCTTTGAAAGAAATAAAGCGCTGTCGAAAACAAGATATTCCGTCAAGGATACGTGGGATCGCATTTATCTTGGAGGCTATCCGGAGGTCATAAAGGGAACGGTCAGCACAAAGGATTTCTACCCTAATTACAAACATATATCGAAAGAGACATGCGAAAGCTCGCACAGGTTGCGAATGAGACCCAATTCATTCAATTCATCACCATAGTCGCATCGCGAACAAGCCAGCTCGTGAATTACGGGGACAAGGGAAAGATTGCGGAACCAGCGAAGCGACCGCAAAAAAGTGGCTTATGCTTTTAATAACAAGCGGACTCGTCCATCTTTTAAGGCCGTATTGTGCAAATGTTGAGAAACGCGTGGTGAAAACCCCGAAGCTTTATTTCATGGATACGGGTCTTGCAGCTTACCTCACCCGATGGGCAAATCCGGAAGTAATGCAAAACGAAGCCATGGCAGGCGCGTTTTTTGGAACTTATGCCGTGAGCGAAATCATAAAATCATTTGCCAATAACGGCGTAGAGCCGCCAATTCACTTTTACCGTGATAAAGACAAAATCGAAATCGATTTGCTGATTGAAGATAACAGCACCATATATCCGATTGAAATCAAAAAACTGCCTCACCCAATCTAAAAAAATGCGCGGATCTCCAAAATTGATGATATTTCAATAATTCGCGAAATTTTGTATAATGGAAAGAATGAGTGCCATGCGATTGGACATACGGATAAAGCCGAGATTGCTTTTCACATATTTGTGCAGGGAATTCATAATCAATTTCACTTTGTCGTTCCTTTTCTTCTTCTTCATATACTTTATCAACCAGATATTGCTCATACTCCAGCGCGATGAGGTCAAGAACCTATCCATCAGAGTCATAATCGAGCTTGTGCTGCTATCTACGCCCCAATTCCTCATCTTCACTTTTCCATTCAGCACGTTGACAGCCGTCGCCATGCTCACGGGAGACTTGGCAAGCAAGAATGAGATTTTAGCCATGCGCTCTTTGGGGCTCAGCCTCAAATCGATCTACATGCCGTTGCTTTTCATGTCGATTCTGACATCGTTCGGAACATATTGGATTGCCGATTCGGTCAATCCATGGGCGGCCGATCAATACAAGGTGGTATATGCCAGGGTGATAAGGAACATGCCGTCGATAGCCTTGAAGCCGAACAGCGTATCGACAATCGGATCCGTAAGCGTCTCCGTAGGAAACGTTCACGGCGACACAATCGACGACATACGCATTTTCGACACGTCCAATTCGGATCAGGCAAGACTCGTCGCGGCAAAGAAAGGCAAAATGCAGCAAAGAGGAAAAGACAGCTACATATACCAGCTGACGCTCTATGACCCGCAAATAATGTTCACCTCCTCGAATGACGATAAGAAATACACACTCGCAAGCGCAAGGGAAATGGTCTATTCCATAGATATGACCTCGCTGCTTCCGTCATTCGGCGAACCGAACAGCACGCAGGTGAAAACGAAAAAGCTGCTCGAAGTGATAGATGCCGAGAAAATAACGGAACGGAACAATCAGAAATTAAAGGACAAGGAAATCTATGACGCTGCAGTGGTCCTGACCAGCAACACCACCGATGTATATAAGATGACCAATTCCAACAACATATTCTCATCGATAGGAAAAGTTTCGGACAGCCTCAGCAAGTTCCGCAAGACCTTGCGCAAAAACACGACGGCTTTCAGGCGCGTATATAATGAAACCGAACTTTACAAGAGGATTTCGCTTTCCGCAGCATGCATGATTCTGGCGCTTCTGGCATTCCCATTATCCTTCTTCAGGGTCAAACACGGAAAGCTAATAGGATTCGCCATATCCATGGTGGTATCGGTGGCTTATTGGAGCATCCTGTTCTTCGCTCAATTCTCAGCGCTCACCGAATATGAGAAGCCGTTCGCTTGGAAACTCTTCTTTCCAGACACATTTTTCCTCATCATAGCCGTAGCGCTGCTATGGAGGCAGAACAAGACATGATCCTTCTCGACAAATACATTTCGAAGAATTTCATAAAATTGAGCGTTTACACCACCATTCTCACCTCTTTCATGATGATGATAATAGAAATGTTCATAAGCTTTCAGCTGTATTCGAACATGAAAAAGGGTCAGATGCTCATGCTCATGCTATTGCATTTTCCGAACTCTATCAGTCTCGTGGTAGGTCCTGCCCTGCTGTTCGCCACCACCTATTTCATCTCTTCGCTATATTCGAACAACGAATTCATCTGCTTTCTATCCGCAGGCATTTCATATCGGAGGATAATACTTCCGATAATGATAATCGCGGTCGTCTTCACGGCTTTGCTTTTCGCATTCAACGAAAGGATAAAAATACCATTCGATTTGAAATACGACCAAAAGAAAATCGAATACTCGAAAGCATCCGATTCGTTTTCCAAAGACAACAGGAACGTCTCGCTTTCAGATAGGGAAAGAAACGTGACGATCAGGGCGAGCAGATACATAGACAGCAAACAGCGTCTGGAAAGGCTTGACATCGCCACCTTCACGCCAGAAAACACATTGGACGAGAAAGTAACCGCAGAAAGCGCCGAATACAATGCGAAGTCCAAAATATGGAATTTGAAAAACGCGGTCGTCCATAAATTCGACGTGGACTCGATGAATCATTCGGTTACGCATCATGAGCAATACACAATAGATTCGTTCGTTTTGGAGCCGAAGTTCTTCAGAGCCGAGGGCGAAGACGTGAAAACAATGAGCATACGCAGCTCGCTCAGCTATCTCAAGACCATAAAATACATATCGTCGCAAATGTACGCGCAAAAATCCACGGATTTCCTCAAACGAATTTTCACTCCGTTCACCGCCCTGATCATGATTCTCGTCTCCCTATCGTCGAACCTGAAGAACAAGAAGAACGCTCTGATGTATTCCATAATAAGCTCACTGGCGCTTGGCATCGTCTATTACTCTCTTGACATGGCATTCACGCTAATGGCAAAGCAAGGGCTTATCAGTCCTCTCATGGCTGTGCTGACACCGATTGCGGGAATCCTTATCGTATCGCTGTTCGGAGCATCGAGGGTATCAAGCTGATGGGCGTTTTCAAAAAAGCATCCTTATGCAGCGACTTTCCAAAAGCCCTCAAGCATTGCAAGGCGTTTCGACTCGCTATCTTCGCCATAGCAGGCATATTATGCGCCTCTTGCATATCGAATGTCGTCGTGGAGGTCAAAAGCAGCGAGCTCGTCGTCGTCACACGCAATGAATACATGCCATCCGTTTCGGATTTTCAAGACAGCCTGGAATCCGTATTAGGCTCCGAAATCGATTTGGAAAAAGAAAAATACGGATTCTTCTCCTTTGATACGAACGAATTGGAAAGCCTTTCGAAAAATTCAAGGCTAAGCGAAATAATCAAAACAAACCGAGCGCCATCCTCGAATCTCACTCCTTCGAATCCTGAAGATGAAGCGGGCATCAATTCCAAAAAATATGAATTCCACATAGATGCGGACAATTATGAAAATCTTGAGGAAGTATTTCCTGTCATCGGAAACGACAAGGTGAAAACCTACTTGGCCGACTACAACAGGGATATGAGCGAAGAGGAATATCTCGAAATGATAGACTTCGTTTTCGGAGACAATTCCTCGAAGGATCTGCAAAAATCAACCGTGACCATTCTTTTCATAAGCGATAACGGTTTTTCATCGCACAACGGACTCGAAGTCGAAAACGACAATACGCTGCGTTTGGATCTGAGGCTGCTTGATTTCCTTCTCCTGAAGACGCCTATCGCCTTCAGCTTCGAATGCGCCATATAAAGCGCCCTTGAACATTAAAAATCATAGGTTTATAATAAAGGGCATTTCTAAAAACATTTTCAGGTCAATTATATGCTAAAGGAGAAACAAGACAGACATGAAGAAAGTCGATAGCAAGAATTTAAGTTTCAACTATACGAAAACGGCGATGCGGTTCGTATCGGAATACAAGAACGGCAAATGGGATGCCGGGAAAATGACGGATGATTGCAATATCGTCATGAACGAATGCGCCTGCGTCCTGCAATACGCCCAAACCTGCTTCGAGGGACTCAAGGCTTATGAAACGGCAGACGGAAGAATAGTATGCTTCAGACCCGATCTCAATGCGGAACGCATGGTATCCTCGTGCAAGAGGATGAACATGCCGGAGTTTCCCAAAGATCGCTTCATACAGGCTGTCAAAGACGTGGTTGAAGCCAACAAGGATTATGTTCCCGAATATTCAAGCGGAGGGTCTCTCTATGTCCGTCCGTTCATGTACGGCAAGCAGCCTATCATAAACGTGGTTTCGGCAGAAGAGTTCGAATTCAGAATCTTCACCCTGCCGGTAGGATCGTATTTCAAAAAGGCTCTCTCGCTTTGCGTTTCGGATTACGATAGAGCGGCACCTAGGGGAACTGGGAACATAAAGGCAGGCTTGAACTACGCCATGAGCCTTTATCCGACCATGGAAGCGAAGAAAGCAGGTTTCAATGAAAACCTCTATCTCGATCCCGCGACGCGCAAATACGTGGAGGAAACGGGTGGAACGAATGTCATGTTCGTCACCAAAGACGGAAAAGTGGTCACGCCGAAATCGGATTCGATCCTTCCGTCGATCACGAAACGCTCGATAATTCAAATCGCACGCGACATGCTGAACATAGATATTGAGGAAAGACCGGTTGCAATCGACGAAATATCGAATTTCAAGGAATGCTTTCTTTGCGGAACCGCCGCTGCAATATCTCCGGTGAGGAGGATTTCAGATCACGGCAAGGAAGTCACATTCGAAACCGGCAGCAACGAGATGGGTCCTGTCACCAAAAAGCTCTACGATACGCTCACGGGAATCCAAAAAGGCACTGTCAAAGGACCAGAAGGCTGGGTTGTCGATATTTGCAAAGCATAATGGCACTTCCAAAAACCCCAAGTTATGAATAAACACGCCGGTGCTTGATGCACCGGTTTTTTTTGAGGGGATTGCCATGCGCCGGAAGAGCGAGCAGCATGAAGAAAGGGGTTTTAAAAGAGCCCCAACCCCATCTCTCTAAGTCAGGATTTCGGGAGCGCCATCTGAAAGTATGGCGACAGTATGCTCCCATTGGCAGGCAATGCTCT
>DMKZ01000108.1 GCA_003454065.1 Spirochaetaceae bacterium | reverse complement strand
ATCAATTTGTCATGCGATTCATGGTCCATCCCGGCATCTGGCTCATCCAAGACGATGAGAGAAGGCGAAGAGATGACCGCTTTGGCGATTTTGACGCGTTGCTGTTGGCCACCGGAAATCTCGGAAACAAGTTTTTTCCTAATGTCGTATAAATCGAATTCCTTGAGAACCTGCTAGGCTTTTTGCTTTCTTTCCTTGATTTGGAACAAGCCCGGCTTGATTTTGGCAAGGCCCGATTCCACCACTTCTTCCACCGTGCAGGGGAAGCTGGAATCGCTTAAGGAAGTGGTTTGGGAAACATAGGAGATCGACCGTTCTTCGGAAATGATTTTTCCTGCCGTGGGTTTTAATAAACTCAAAAGAAGGCGGATCAACGTCGTCTTCCCTGCTCCGTTGGCCCCGATGATTCCGTAGCAATTTCCGCTCGTGAACTTTATATTCACGTCTTTGAACAGAACCTGCGTTCCGTATGAAAGTGAAATATTCGATGCGCTAATCATAATCTTTCACATTATAGTATAAAAGCGGTTTTTCTACAAAATATTTCCTTGATGGCAAATGTTTCCTTGATACCGCTCTACAAGTCAAGCTTCTCATCATATAATTCCGCCAAAGAGTGCAAATAGCCTGGCTTGCGATGCAGCACTTCATCCGTGAATCCGCTTTTCGATATGAAGCCTGTTCTCGAAATGCCGAACTCGCTGTTCAGCGCCTGCTCTTCCTCTTCCGAAACGGTTCCGATGGAAACTTTCTTGTTGGTGTATTTGCATTCCCATGAAACATATCCGTCGTCATCTTGGGTCACTACATCGAATTGCCTATATCCGAACCTTCTGCTATTCGCGCTATAAACGCCTATGTTGAAAAAGGCGGGTTCCTCGCTGACGATAAGAAAATTTAAATAGGGCATTCCTCCGAACGCGCTGTAATTTTACGCAAATTAATTTGACACAAATCGATTTGCGTAAAACAACATAACTAAACTCAGGATCAAACTATTCTTCCTACTTGTCCTCACCACCGCTGGTTTCTTCGTACAGGAAAATGTCCTTGCTTTTGCGAATCCGAACATTATCGGCGTTCAAATAGGTCATGTTGACTTGCCTCGTCTTCTGGTATTTCATTTGCGAACGGAGAGACAGCCATACTATGAAAGCTATAAATGCCGACAAGATGAAAGCCCCTATTATGAAAGGATAATTGGTTGCAAGCTTTTCCATCATAATCCCACCTCCTTTTCAAATGAACATGCAAATTGCGAATGCCAAAGCAAAAACCGGCAAAAATGTCAAAATGGAATATTTCCATGATTTGCCTGCGTCAACAGGAAGGTCGGCTGTTACCTTGCCAGTCTGCCCGTTTGCATAAATGCGATGGTTTTCGCCTTTGAATGAAAAATTCAAAGCGTACACGGGAAGCATGGCATATTGCACATTATCGATTTCGATTTTCATATCGTCTTTCTCGACAGTCAAACTAGAATAACCGGATTCCGCATTTTTGAAATAATCGAGAATTCCTTCTCTGACTTTAGCGAAGCCACGACTCGTCTCATTCTCATACGATGTGTTGAACTTCTCTGCCAAGTAGCCAGTGAAATATGCAGTGTCGAACTCTATGAGCTTTCCGTAGTCGTAAGGCTCAAGCACATCCATAGCCTCATCGTCAAAATGGGTGCTAGCATCCACAGGAAGCTTTGAAAACTCGAACCTGCCTTCCCTTTCCAAGCGATAGTGCGAAATCTTCCTAACGGTTTCCTGACGAGTATTTCCTTGCCTGGCGCCCGGCGCAGATGTCGAAGAGGATTCGATTCTGAACGACCTGGTGACGCTGCTCTCCTTCTGGGCATGAAGACTGATCGAACCGTCGGCCGTGCACTCAAAAAGCCAAAAAGGAACATAGATGCCTTTGAGCTCGCCTGCTTTGGCAGCCGCCGAAAAACCATTCGGCAAAAGCTTCAGCTTCTTCAGGTAATCCGAAATCCTCTGCCTTATTTCATCGGCTTTGAGGCCGAAAGGTATTATGAGGTTCGGTCTGCTGCCGCCTGTCGTCTCATCGCTCACGACGACATTGTTTCCGCAATACGGACAAGCCGTCGTAAAGGAATCCTCAAAGGATTCGATGCTCGCCCCGCAAGACTTGCAGACATATTCGCGCTCAGGCTGTCCGTCCGTCTTCGCCGAGCCCGAATCGCTTTTCCAATTAAAACTTTTTTCTTCGCTTGCTTGCGTCAGCGAAGAGACCTGAACGTTTGTACCGCAATAATCGCACGAAAGGACATCGGTGCCGGGAACGTAATTGATAGGGGCGCCGCACAACGGACATTTGTAATGATTGACATCGGACATTAGACAACTCCTAAAAAGCGATCTCGAAGCTCGTTCCGACGCAGAGCGTTTTCGAGAAAATCGCCAATGCTTTGTGCATTTGCGCATTTTAGAGGAAAATGCTATGCGACGGAAGAGCAAGCAGCATGAAGGAAGCAGTTTCGAAATCTTCGGGGTGCTTTAAAAAAACCTGCTGCTCGAAGAAACCTCTTATAGAGGTTATTTTAAAACTGATTTCAAAATGATGCGAAGTCTATTCTGCCGCAGAGCATTTTTCGAGAAAATCGCCAATGCTTTGTGCATTTGCGCATTTTAGAGGAAAATGCTATGCGACGGAAGAGCAAGCAGCATGAAGGAAGCAGTCTTAAAAGAACCTCCTATACAATATCATACTCGTCGAACCTGTCGCCGCAATTCGGGCAGAACTTCGGCACATTGGCAGGGTCGGACGGCTTCCAGCCGCACTTATCGCAGCGGAATTCCTGAGGCGGACGGCGGCTGCCGCACTCCGTGCAGAATTTCCCGCTGTTCACCGTTCCACATGAGCATTTCCATCCGGACTGCGCAGGCTGGGATTGCATAGGCTGCGGTTGCGCAGGTTGGGGCTGCGTGAACTGCGGCTGGGAAAAACCCGACTGGGGCTGGCCTGCGAATTGACCGCCGAATCGACCTTGGTTCTGATTCATGCTAGCTTGGTTCTGACCTGCTCCCATCTGACTTCTGTTCATACCCATCTGATAGAGAGACTGGATGTTTCCTGCACCGCCCATTCCGCTCATGCTTCCAGCCATTCCCATTCCGACAAAGCCGTTCATCGCTCCGGCGGAGTTCGAAGCGGCATTCTGAATGGCAGTATTGTGCGCTTCGGTCATGCTTGCCGCCGCCATAAGCGGATCACGAAGAATAGCCGCCTTTTGGATTTTCTTTATCATGTCGGCATCTTCGTCAGGCAATGTCAATGATATTATGGCAACGGAAGAAACCTCGATCCCACGCATGCCTCCCCATTTCTGCGACAAAGAATCATTGAGCGCATTTTCAAGCTCAGTTGTGTGCAACGGTATTTGGTTGGGGCGCAACTCCAATTGCGAAAGCCTGCCGAACGAAGGCTGAAGAGCGGAAACGAACTCCGCCTTGAGCTGGCTGTCTATCTCGCTTCTTTTGAAATCGGATGATATGTTTCCGCAAACATTGGCGTAAAACTTCAAAGGATCGGTCACGCGATACGAATAGATGCCGGCGCATCTTATGGAAACATCCAGATCAAGCCCGATTTTCGAATCCACAGCCCTGAAGGGAACGGGGTTCTGCGTGCCGAACTTGTTGTCGGTTATCTCCTTCGTATTGAAATAATACACCCTCTGATCCGTAGCGGCATCAGCGCCGTAGGCGAACCTTCTCCCGATCGTCTTGAAGGAATCGATTATCCCTTTGCCGAGACCGGATGAGAATATCGAAGGCTCGGATGACTTGTCGAAAGTGTAGAGACCGGGCTCGGAACACAAATCGACGACTTTGCCCTGATCGACTATCAGCATGCATTGCCCGTCAGCAACAACGATTCCGGAACCGTTCGAAATGACATTATCGGTTCCCTTCGTATTTGAGCTTCGGCTGCTTGTCCGCTTAACGCCCTTCACGACTAAAGTATCGCTCGAAATCGCCTCGCAATAGAAGTATTCCTTCCATTGATCGCCGAACATAGAGCCTACGCTTCCTGTCAGCGCCTTAATCAAACCCATATTATCCTCCCTTTATTTCTCAGATTTCCAAAAACGCGGATATGCTATCACATCCCTTATGTTCTGCATGCCTGTCAGATAAAGAACGGCCCTCTCGAAGCCGAGACCGAATCCGGAATGTGGAACGCTGCCGAACTTGCGAAGATCCAAGTACCACTCGTATTCGCTTTCCTTGAGCCCGAGCTCGCGAATCTTTGCGAGAAGCTTATCGTAGTTCTCCTCCCTCTCGCTGCCGCCTATGATTTCACCGAGACGCGGAACGAGAACATCCATGGCTCTGACAGTCTTGCCGTCGTCATTCGCTTTCATGTAGAAGCTTTTTATCTCCTTGGGATAATCGGTGAGGATCACAGGGGCCTTGCATACGGTCTCGCTTATGTAGCGCTCGTGCTCGGTCTGAATGTCGGAGCCCCATTTCACGGGATATTCGAACTTCTTGTTGTTCTTCTCCAATTCCTTGATCGCTTGCGTGTATGACATGCGCACGAACGGCTTTTCGATCACGTGCCTTATGGTTTCGGTCACGCCTTCCAAAATGAACTTGTCGAAAAATTCCATATCGCGAGCATCGTTGTCGAGAACATATTTGAAAATATGCTTCAGGAATTCTTCGGCGAGGTCGGCATCGTCGTTCAAATCGTAAAAGGCCATTTCCGGCTCCACCATCCAGAACTCAGCCAAATGCCTGGTAGTAGATGATTTCTCCGCACGGAAAGTCGGGCCGAAAGTGTATATGTTCCTTATTGCCGTCGCATACGATTCGCCTTCAAGCTGTCCCGAAACCGTCAGAAACGCTTTCTTGGAAAAGAAATCCTTAGCGAAATCGACATCGCCGTCCTTCGTTCTGGGCGGCTTGGAGATGTCCAAAGTGGTCACCTCGAACATCTCGCCCGCGCCTTCGCAATCAGATGTGGTTACAAGAGGCGTGTTGAGGTAAAAAAAACCTTTCTCCTGAAAGAACTTGTGTATGGCAAACGCCAAAAGGCTTCTCACCCTCATAACCGCGCCGAAAGTGTTGGTTCTGCCGCGCAAATGGGGCATCTCCCTCAAGAACTCGAATGTCTGCCTTTTCTTCTGAAGCGGATAGGAGTCATCCGCATTGCAGAACATCTTGCAGCTCTTCGCCTGAAGCTCCACGCTCTGGTTCTTTCCGACGCTCTCGACGAGCGCGCCTTCGAATTGGCATGACGCGCCAGTGTTCATGGCTTCGACCACACCCAAATCCTTGAAATTGCTTTTATCTATGACGACTTGGAGCGCATCGAAACATGTTCCGTCCCCAAGGGAAATGAAAGCGACGTTCTTGCTGTCTCTTTTCGTTTTCACCCAACCGGTAGCCGTCGCTTCGCTTCCCGCGCTCAATTGCAATATCTCCCTTATAGTTCTTTTCATCTACTTCTCCAAAACCTTAAGCCGTTCCACTATGCTGACAATGATATGCTCGAAATCGTCAAAATCCTTTCTTAGCTTAGCATTGCTCGTCTCGACAGCCTTTATCCTCTTCAACGCCTCTTCCATGCCGTTCACCATTTCAGCCATAGCGCCGCTTAGTCCTCCATCCGAACTGCTTATCTTCCTCTTCAGGTCCTCGAGTTCCTTATTCATCGTGATAAGCGCTTCATCGCGGCTCAGATTCTTCTCGACGGTATTCTGTATCAGTTCGTTAGTATTGTCGAGCTTCATGAGGAGCGCTTTCGCTTCACGCATCCTTTGGTTGAAATATTCGATCTCGCCTTCTACGGAATTGAACCTGTCTGTGATTTCAATAGCCTTTTCCTGAGTTATTTCCAGCTTTTCGCTTACGATGCCATTGAACTCGTCCCGATATTTCCGGATAAGCTTTTCGGTTTCCCGAAGCGAATACTTGCGGACGGTATTCCGCCACATGAAAAAGAAAACGGCGCTCATGCCAATGCAAAGCGCCGTCGCGCATATCAGAACGATGTCGAGCGTAAGCCTATATCTCCTTCAAATCGTATCGCCTGTTGAAGTTCGATATGAAATAGCAAACGCCCAGCACCACCAATGCGATTCCGAACAGCTTCAATATGAAATCGCCTAAAAACCTCGTCATTACATCGGGAAGCAAAGCCAATCCTGCCACTAATGAAAGCAGCCCTTCGAAAATCAGCGAGCTTTTCCACCATTCCGATTTGAACAATATCGCTTGCGCAATCGCCAGCACCCCCGACGAAATCAGCACGAAAGCCGCCAAATAAATCACAAAATACCAGATATACTTATTGACGTTGTATAAGAGAGACGGGAAAACTATCATCATGACGGCTACCGCTATCGATATCAAAGCCCTGACCTTCATGGATGATTTAAGACTCGGATCATCGATCTCCTTGGATATCATCAACGAACGAATGGCTACGAATAAAGCGGCTATGCCGATGACTACGGTAATCGCCTTCATCGTGTCGTAGGTATAGAACAGCAACAGAATTCCCGTAATTACGGCAACCAATGATATTATTCCCGCAACCAAGAGATTGACGCTTCTGTTCACTACGCCATTCCTACTCATAAGCAAGTCCTCCTTGCAAAGCGCTTGTCAGCCGCCTATTCAGTCCGTTCGGAAGAAGGCGCTTCACTATCTTCAGGCGTTTCGTCCGGATGTATCTTGTTGACCTTCACTTTGAATATGAGATACGAATCCGGTCCGATTACGGGGCTTACCGCAACAGGTCCGTATCCGAGTTCGGGATTTATATAGAACACATACTCAGAGCCTTCCCTCATAAGCTTCAAACCCTCGATAGCTCCGGGAATCAGATTGGAAACGATGAAATCAATATCCTGATTGCTATCCGCCTCGACTTTGTTATCAGGCGCGCCTTCCTGATAGACCGACATGACATAATCTACATTCACTTTCGATTCGCTATCGATTCCGCCATTGCCGTCGCCTTCGGCAATCACCTCATACATAAGACCCGAATCAGTTTTGATTATGTCTTCGCGAGCCTCCAACGATTTGAAATAGTTCTCGGCTGCTTCGCGGCTCTTGGCCCTTTTCGCATCCGCATCGGCCTGAAGACGATTCCCAATATCCATCATGAATCCGTAATCCAACTCCCTGCCGTTTTCCGCATCAAGCAAGCCCTGAAGGAAAGAACCGATTTCGGAATCGGAAAGGTTCGCTTTCTGCTCCCTGCCATAGACCTCGGAATAGATGCCCTTGATATTGCCGATAATCTGCATCGCAAGGGCATAGGCGACATCATCGCAGGTGTTCGACGGGGCGCAAGGCGCGATCTCAACCGTCTCGCCGTTCGCTCTCTTAACCTTCAAGGCATTGTCGTTTATTTGAACATAATCGGTTGGTCTGGAACCGGATTCGGAACTCTCGGAACCTGTCGCCTCGACATCAGCCGAACCCTTTGCGCCTTCAGCGTTCTTGGCGCATGAAAAACAAGTCAAAACCATCAGCAGCATCAATGCCGCCATCTTTCTCGCAAACATTTATCTTCTCCTAATAAACCGCTTCCGGAATCAGCCAGCCGATAACCAGCATATCCGGAACGCTTCTAAAAACCCAAATGCTTCTAGAAATCCGAACGAGGGAGATTGTCCCAAAATTTATCTCAAGGCAATCATCTCTAATTAGGTCTTTTCAAAATTGATTTCAAAACGATGCGAAGTCTATTCCGACGTAGGGCGTTCCCCTCCGGAACGGGCTAATACTTTGTGTATATGCCCGTTCCGGAGGTGAATCCGAAGGACTTGCGGCTTACGCTGGAAGAGCGAGTAGCGTGAAGAAAGGAATTTTGAAAATACCTCTAATAAAAAAGGCGACAGGAAAATCCCATCGCCCCCTAACCACGCAGCAGCGCGGATACGCAGCAAACGGCACTTTACGGTTTGCTCCGCATAATCGAATCAATCCTTATTTGATTCTCGGCTTAGCCTCGTCAAGCAGCTGCTGTAGCTTTTCCGCAGGATTCTTGAACTTCGAAAGGAAGATCATCGCGGCTATGATATAAGGCTTGAAAGAAGCCTGCTTGTAAAGAGGATCCCTATACCTGTCGAAAACAGAAGCGGAAACCTCGCCGGCTTCGCATGAAACACCCGTAATATCAGCGGGCAAACAATGCAGATAGAGAGCCTTGCCGTTCCTCGTGGAAGCCATAAGCTCTTCGGTGCACTCCCAATTCTTGAACCTGGCGTTGTTCTCAAGACACCTTCTTTCAAGGTCGGCAAGCGCCTGCTTGTCGCCCGTTTCGACAAGCCTTGTCCTTTCCTCCATAATGGAATACGGAGCCCAAGACTTAGGGTAAACGATGTCCGCACCCTCGAAAGCCTCTTCCATCGAATTGACTTTCCTGAACGAACCGCCGCTCTTGAGCGAGTTGGATCTGGCGACGTCCTCGACGTCCTTCATGATGTCGTAGCCTTCCGGATGCGCGAGAACCACTTCCATGCCGAACCTCGAGAAAAGGCCGATCACGCCCTGCGGAACAGAGAGCGGTTTGCCATAAGAGGGACTGTATGCCCAAGTCATAGCGACTTTCTTTCCCTTGAGCTTATCGACGCCGCCAAAATAATTGATGACATGAAGCATATCAGCCATCGTCTGAGTCGGGTGGTCGATGTCGCATTGAAGATTGACAAGGGTAGGCCTCTGCTCGAGAACGCCATCCCTGTAGCCTTGTTGAACAGCATCGGCGACTTCCTTCATATAGGCGTGGCCCTTTCCTATATACATGTCATCCCTGATTCCGATGACATCAGCCATGAACGAAATCATGTTGGCCGTTTCCCTAACGGTCTCGCCGTGCGCTATCTGGCTCTTGCCCTCATCCAAATCCTGAACCTCGAGTCCGAGAAGATTGCAAGCGGAAGCGAAGCTGAACCTCGTCCTAGTCGAGTTGTCCCTGAAAAGCGAAATTCCAAGACCCGACTTGAAGACCTTGCTGGAAATGTTGTTTTCCCTAAGCCCCCTGAGAATCTCAGCCACAGTGAAGGTAGCAGCGATCTCGTCATCGCTTTCCTTCCAGGTGTGATAAAAATCGTTCAGATACATTTTAGAAGTATCATAACCCCTAAGCTGATCGATGTACATTCCAATCGTTACTTTGTCCTTCATCTCTCATTCTCCTCTATTATAATAGACGAACAATATATTATTATTCCTATTATATCTTTTTCCGTAAAAGTTGCAATCAGGAGGTTGCCCTGGAATTTTTTTCGAAACGGATGCTATGCGACGGAAGGGCGAGCATCATGAAGAAAAAAATTTCAGGGCACTTCTAAAAACCTGCTGTTCGAAGATGCTTGTGGCTTTTCAGTCGGAAGGACATCTGGCAGGTTTGGACTCTGGG
>DMKZ01000129.1 GCA_003454065.1 Spirochaetaceae bacterium | reverse complement strand
ATGCTGCACTGCGGAATCTGCGGCGAGCATGGCGGCGATCCTAAGACGATTGCATTCTGCCATAAGGTCGGCTTGAACTATGTTTCCTGCTCGCCTTTCAGGGTGCCCATAGCATGCCTTTCCGCTGCGCAGGCTGCCGTCAAGGGCTGATAATCATTTTCAAAGGGCGCTTCCGAGAACCTTAAGGTTCGATTAGCAGGTTTTCGGAAGCATCATATCAACTCGACCGACCGCTGGTCCTGCGTTGCAGCAGATTGCGGTCGGTTTTTTTATGAACTGAACGCATTGAGGTTTTTAGAAGCTGCCCTTGAAATATCGTGCGAGGAGGAATTGAATGGTTTCTTTTTTCGGGTCGATTGTTATTTTGATCGCATGCTATTTCATATATGGGAAAATTACGGAGAGGGCATTCGGCACGACCGATAGGCAAACTCCGGCATTCACCAGATCGGATGGCGTCGATTATATTCCATTACCGGCATGGAAGGCGTTTTTCATCCAATTATTGAACATCGCCGGATTGGGTCCGATATTCGGTGCCATAACCGGCGCGCTTTGGGGGCCGGCTGTTTATCTTTGGATCGTTTTCGGCACCATATTGGCCGGAGCTGTGCATGATTTCTTTTCGGGAATGATGTCTGTTCGCGAAGACGGCCTTTCCATACCCGAAGTCATAGGAAGGCATTTGGGCAGATTCATGCATATGGTCATGCGCATCTTCTCGCTCGTACTGCTGACGCTTACCGGCGTCGTATTCATGGTGGGTCCTGCGCAACTCCTGAAATTGCTTATGCCCGGATTTCTCAGCGTTAGGATTTGGACGGTGATCGTTTTGACATATTATCTCCTCGCCACTTTCTTGCCTGTGGATAAGATCATAGGAAGGATTTATCCCTTATTCGGACTTCTTCTGATAATAATGGCTCTCGCAGTTGCAGGAGGAACGATTGCAAATAGCGGCGCAAGGCCTATGATGGAGCTTACGCTTGAGAACCTATACCCTGGAAAAATCGATGCTGCGGCGGGAAAGGCAACAGGGGTTTTGCCGATATGGCCTTTGATGTTCGTATCCGTTGCGTGCGGTGCGATTTCGGGGTTCCACTCCACGCAATCTCCGATAGTGGCGCGTTGTATTGAAAATGAAAAGCAGGGGAGATTGATTTTCTTCGGGGCGATGGTGGCTGAAGGCATAATAGCGCTGATATGGGCGGCTGCGGCGATTGCATTCTTCTGGAATGGAGATGGCGCAGGCACTGGACTTTCAGCGTTGAAAGCGGCCGGAGGCGGCGGTTCCAAATCCGTGTTCCAGATCTGCAATGGGCTGTTGGGGCCTGTCGGGACCGTCCTTGCCGTATTGGGCGTAATCGTATGTCCGATCACATCCGGAGACACTGCATTCAGGGGTGCCAGGATGATCGTATTCGATTGGTTCGGAATGGATGAGACTAAAATCAAAAGCAGAGCGCTCGTAGCCGTCATCCTGCTTGGCGTCGGATTTTTGATTTCCTTTCTGGACTACAATATCGTGTGGCGTTACTTCTCGTGGTCGAACCAGACATTGGCGACAATCGTGCTTTGGACTGCATGCGCATTCATACGCAAAAACAACAGCAACTACAAATTCTGTCTGTGGCTGACGTTGATTCCGGCGATATTCATGACGGCGGTCTGCTCCACATATCTTCTTTACGCTCCGGAATGTTTCAATCTCGGCTCGTTGGGAGCGACTGGAGCTAAGATTTCCAATATTTCGGGAATCGTCATGGCTGCGGCATTGCTGACGCTTTTTCATTTCAAGTTCATAAAAGCAAAGAAACAGGATTTGGCATTATGAGGTTTTCGGAAATGTCCAATAGCCTTCGAAAAACATAATGAGCGATTGCAAACCAACCTGAAATAAACTATAATTCACAACGGGAATTTACAAAATTCACCAATGACAAAATACACAGGAGTTAGCGCATGATCAAGGAACTTACGACTGCGAAGAGTCCGGCATCTGCAATGAACCTTGCCGCAAGAAAAGGGTTTTCATACATCGCCGGAGGAACTGAAATCAACAGGCTCAACTCTGATGCTAGAGTTCAAAAAGCCGTTTCCATAAGAAAGCTTCCGTTCGATTCCATTGAAAAGCTCGAATGCGAGCATGATGGGCAGAAGCACGATAAGCTGAGAATAGGTTCGCTGTGCACTTTCGAGCAATGCATCCTTTCCGATGATGTGCCGGAAGATCTGAAGATTGCGCTGAAATACAATTCTTCGTTGCAGAAACGCAATATGGCGACAATAGGCGGAAACATCGCAGCTGCAAGGGATGATTCGTATTTGATTCCTACGCTTGCCGCTTTGAATGCGAATGTCGTCCTTTTCAAACGCGAGGAACCTGTTGGCATCATTGAATACTTGAAAAAAAGGTCCGGAGGCGATCTGATAGAGTCAGTTTTGATTCCGCTTTGCAAGCGAAGGGCATTTTCCTACCGCATCTCGAACACCCAAGCCTCGCACGCCATAGTGACGGTTTCGATCGGCTGCTGTGGCGATCCCGGCGATTTCAAGCTTCCAATAGCGGTGGCGGCGATTAAAGGATACGGCATAGTCGAGCTGAAAGGCGTCGAGAAGGAAATGGCTTCATCTGGAAAAATCGATCCTGAAAAATTGCGCGATAC
>DMKZ01000162.1:965-9715 GCA_003454065.1 Spirochaetaceae bacterium | reverse complement strand
ATTTTCTGGATTTCATGGAAAAAGCAAAGGAATTGACGGAAGTCACCGAAGGACGCTTCAATTGCATGATCGGGTGCGCATCCATGCTTTATAGGAATGAATTCGGTGAATTTTGCAAGATTCCAAGCGATGACAGCATTGAAAACATCGTAAGGAGCGGGTTTGTCGATATTTCCGATTTGATTGTCGATCGCGAATCGTCAACAGTCATGCTTAAAAAGCAGGGAGAGGCTATTGATTTGGGAGGAGTTGCCAAGGGACTGATAATAGATAACGTAGCCGAGCTTTTAAAAGAGAAGGGCAGCAAGCGTTTCATTATCAATTTCGGAGGCGACATAAGGGTTTTCGGAGATAGGGAGTATCGCATCGGCATTCAAGATCCCGCCGGGGGGAGGGGCGAATATTCGCAGATAGTATCAATTAGGAACAAGAGCGTGGTTACAAGCGGAGCGTATGAAAGGAGTTTTTCTGAAAACGGAGAGCTGTTCCACCATATAATAGATCCGTTCACATGCCGTCCATGCGAAGTATCTAACGGTTCCGTGACCGTAATATGCGAAGATACGGTTGTGGCGGATGCGTTGGCGACGGCTCTTTTCATCGATCCGAATCTGGAAAAGGCGCTTCGAGGATGGCGTGATGATTTGGAAATTATCTTCGAGAAGAACTGAGGCATGTTGAAATATGAGAAAAGAGGATATACTTGAAGCGACTATAAGGTTGATTTCCAAAAAGGACAACCGCTCGGTATCTCTTGGCGACATAGCTGATTCGCTCGGGTGTAGGAAGCAAAGCTTGTATTCGCATTTCAAGAGCAAGGATGAACTGATAAGGCAGAGTTTAATCTATGCCGGCAGAAAAATAGAGATACCGGGACTTAAGGTGAATTTCAAGAACAGCGTGGCTGAAATCTTCCATCAGCTCGCTTCTTTCTACATAAGCATATTCAGAAGCGGAATAGCGCGCGATTACCTATCGGCGATATATGTCCTATCGGAATTCAGCATCAGGGATAACGTAGGAGTCGATGACATCGCATATATGTTTGAAACTCAAGCGTTTTTCATATTCAATGAGCTTAAGGAGAGGGGCAGGATAGCCGATGACGGTTTGTTCGATTACTTGTCCCATTTGATCTCGTTGTCAATTATGGAAATGATAGTCGGGTATTCGGACGACGAAAAGGCCGAATACGACATAGGCAAGCTTACGTCTTTTCTTGAGAAGCTTCTTCTGACATGAAGGTGGTTGTTATGGAGTTCATAGCGAATAATATGATGCTGATTAGAAGCATCATCATCGGAGCGATTATAGGGTACATCACGAATTGGCTTGCCATCAAAATGATTTTCAGGCCGAGAAAGCCATGGATGGTGTTTAAGGTTCGAATTCCGCTGACGCCGGGCGTGGTCGTGAAGAATCAGAAAAGGCTGGCGCATGCCATAGCGAATGCGGTGACGAATGTTCTTCTGCCGGAGAGCAACATCGTATCCATGCTTAAAAGCGACAACATGCGCGACGAATTCGCGGATGGGATCACAAGTTCCGCATTCGACGAAGGTTTTTCTCTTGCAGATATCGCTTTTGTCAAGAAGAACAGACAGCATATTTCCGGAACTGCATCGGAAAGAGTTGCCGAAGCGATAGCGACTGAAATAGGAAAAGCGAATTTGAGCGGCATTATCAAGGGCATTGCGGTTTCGAGCGGATTCGATTCGTTTTTGGACAACCCGTTGGTCCTTATGGCTTTGGGCGGAAACGCCTATGACATCATATCGAAAGGTGTGGCCGATTATTTGGATTCGGATGGCAAGAGGCTCATTAAAGATAAGGTTCAGGGCAAGATAAACGAGCTTATTGCAAATCCGGTTTCGCAATCTTTTGAATCATTTGGCATTGGAAGAAACGATTTCAGGGATATTCTTTGCGTTCTCTACGATGGGCTGATTGCCGAAAATGCCGTTTCCATGCTGAAGCGCATCGATATGAACAAAATGGTCGAGGACAGGATATCCAATATGGATGTCGCTGATTTCGAAGCCCTTGTGATGTCGGTCATGAAGAAGGAATTGAAGAGCATCATAAACCTCGGCGCATTGCTTGGCGCGCTGATAGGGGCTATTAATGCTCTTCTGAAATAGCGCCTCAGCTGATCATCGATCCGGAAACCGATCCGTCATGAATACCGGATTTGCATTACGATGCTTTCGGAAGCTAAAACTATTTCTTGTTTTTTCGATTTGCCTTCTTTGGAGCTTTCTTAGTGGATGCATGCTTGCTGGCGACCGTCGGCATCGGTTCTTCAGCGGTTGCGGCTGCGTGTTCGACTTCCGATATTGTGTCAGCTGACGATTCCTCGGTCTTGGCATTGGCGATTGGTTCGGCTTCCGGAACGATGTCATCCGTCGATTCTTCGGTTTTGCTTGCAGTCTCCTCAGCTGCGATCGCAGGCTCTTCCTTTGCATCGGGCGCAGCAGATTGCTCTTCCGCATCAGTCGTCGCAGCGGGATGCTCTTCTATTGCGACGCCCTGTTTTCTGGCGATTTCCTCGTTCTTCAGCTGCCTCATCGATTTTATGCCGCGTTTCTTGTAGTCTAGCATGATATCGTCATAACCGAAATCGTCATTGAAAAGCTCATCGATTCTCTTGAGAGCCTCTTGAGCCATATCTTCTTGGATGTTGGCGTCAGTAGTCGTCTCGTGCTCGTCCTCCGTTTCATCGGATTCCGAATCCGATTCGGTTTCGCTATCGCTTTCCTGAGTGGCGAGAGCATTGAACACGATCCTGTTTCTATCGTATGCTGTGAATATGGGCTTAGCATTCAAGGTCTTGCCGGTCGTCTCGTTTTTTATCGTGTTGTGCTCGATATCAATGGTGAGGACATCCTTGTGCTTTATGTTTTTGGTGCAATCGCTGCATTCTACAATCACCAGACCGAGATTTATGGCGTTCCTGTAGAACATCCTTGAGAAGCTCTCCGCTATGATCGCTTTGGCTCCCATTCTGATGATTGCGATGCAAGGGTAGTCTCTATTCGTTCCTATTCCGAAGTCCCTTCCGGCGACGATAATCCCATCGGCTGGAAAATATGGAGAGAAGTCTTCGGTTATGCCTTCGAAGCACCGGTCGCCAAGCACGTTGAGATCCTTGATTTCGACATACTTCTCTGGAATTATTATGTCGCTTGTCATATTGTCCCCGACTATGACAGCTCTGCCTTTTACAATGCCGTTTTCCATATTTGATGTCCTTATTCGTCTTTTACTGGCGTTGATATGAATCCGTTCATAACGCTTGTTATTATCGTAAGCGAGCTTGCTTGGTATAAGGTGATGCCTCTTACCTTCATGCGACCGCAGAATATCCTGTTGGTGTTTGTCAGGATCGGATTGCCTAAGCTCATAGTGCCTTCTCTCATGCCTATGCACGATGCGCAGCCGACGCTTATGCACTTCGCGCCTGCGTTTTCAAAGGCTTTGATAAAACCCAGATTCATGCATTCGCGAAGAACTGTGTTGGAGGCGGGGCATATCGAAAGAACGCTTTTATCCGGAAGATGCTTGTCCTTGAGCACATTGAATGCGGGCTCTATGTCTTTCATTTGACCCGATTGGCATCCGCCTATGAATCCTTCCGTGATTTTGATGTTCTGTTCTTCCAATTCGCTTACATAGAATATTTTGGACAAATCGGCGGAGAGTGATATCATGGGCTTCATTTCCGAGACATCGAATTCGTATGTCTTTGAATACGAGTATCCCTCATCGTTCTCGATTATGTCATATTTCCGTCCGGTTTTCCTTTCCAGGAACTTGATGACTTCCTCTGATGGCTTCATATAGCAGGTTTGAACTTCAAGTTCCGAAAACATGTCGCAGATGGTCATGCGCGATGTCGCATCCATCTCTTCGGAATATGATCCGGTGAATTCGATGACCTTGAACGAAAGCTCTTTTCTGTCTATGCTTTTTATCACGCTCAAGGCTACGTCCAATGGGCTTATCCCGCTTCTGGCTGTTCCATTCAGTCTGATTTCAACTATTTCAGGCGTTTTTATCCATGTTTTTCCCGTGGCCATGGATGCTGCGATATCGGATTCGCCTCCGCTAAAGGCGAGGATTCCCAATCCGCCTAATGCAGGCGTATGCTGATCCGCCGAGATGACTATCTCGCCGATTGCGGCGAGTTTTTCATTGATGAATTCCTCCTGCCACGTCCCCCGATATATGTCGAATTGGTATTTGATGCGATTCGCGCGGGCAAGTTCGTCTATTTTGGATTTCTTTTCCAGGGATCTTGGGCTCGGTGGCGCGGAATAGCAGTTGAAGCAGATTCCGAATTTGTCAGGGTTGAACAGCTTCAGATTGGGCTTGAGCTTTTCGAACGATTTGATGGCCGACCAATATAAGTCGTTCAATATGGTGAAATCGACCTCCACATCGACGAACGATTGACCGGATAGCGAGTTTCTTTTCGCATTCTTGCATATTATCTTTTCTATGGCGTGCATTGTAAATACCTTGAGGCCTGATTTGGTAGTGCAGAAACCTATCGGTCGTATTGCGGGCGCTTCCGAGCAACGGGTTTCGGAGGTTTCCTTGAGCCCCATAGGTTTGCAAAAACCATATTGTGATATTATAATCTTTTAAAGTTTTTTTCAAAGAGGCGCTTCTAAGTTCGGAGCGTTCTGAAACTAATCTGCAATATAGATGCCTGACTGATGATATATGATGTACTGGTAATAGGTTCCGGGATAGTCGGTTCGTCCATAGCTCACCGTCTCTCGCGATTCAAAGCGAGAATTGCGGTTATCGACAAGGAAGACGATGTGTGCGAGGGAACGACGAAAGCCAACAGCGCGATTCTGCATGCCGGTTTCGATGCCAAGCCGGGATCGCTTAAAGCCAAATTCAACGTGCTTGGCAATCAGATCTTCTACAAGCTTGCGAAGGAGCTCGACATAGAATACAAGCGCAACGGAGCATTGGTGGTCTGCAATGATGCTCAGGATTACCATGTTTTGCATGACTTGCTTAGGCGCGGCAGGATGAACGGTGTCCGGCAGCTCGGAATCATAGGGCGTGATGAGCTCAGGATGATAGAGCCGAATATCGCCGACAATGCCGTAGCGGCTTTGGTTGCGCCTACGTCCAGCATAGTATGCCCGTTCGAATTCAACATCGCTCTTGCGGAAAACGCGATGGATAACGGAGTGGAGTTCAAATTCGATAAGGAAGTGGTTTTCGTAGAGAAAAAAAAGGGTTTGTTCGCCGTCGGCACTTCGGACGGGCAAGAGTATTTGACCAAGATCGTTGTGAACGCCGCAGGCGTGCATGCGGATGAGATACATAACATGATTTGTCCTGATAGGATTTCGATTACTCCCAGAAGGGGCGAATACCTTGTCCTTGACAGGATTGACGATTACGTGCGTCATACCGTTTTTCCGCTTCCGTCGGCTTTCGGCAAGGGAATTCTGATTACCCCTACGGTGCATGGCAATATTCTTTTCGGACCCACTGCCGAAGACATAGAGGACAAGGATGGAACCAAGACTACGGCCGATGGCCGATCGAAGATTCTCGATGGCGTTTCCAAGCTTATGAAGAATATTCCGTTCGGCAAGATCATCAATGCCTTTGCAGGCTTGAGGGCGCATGAGCGCAATGGCGATTTCATCATAGGGGAGAACGCTCATGTGAAAGGATTCATCGATTGCGCCGGAATAGAATCGCCAGGTCTGACAGCCGCGCCTGCCATAGGCGAGACGGTTGCGAATGCGATTGGAAATATGTTGGGGCTGGAACCCAAGGCATATTATACGAAAAAGAGAAAAGGCATGATCCGAGTGGCAGGATTGAAGAGGTTCGAATTTAAGAAGCTTGTCGGAAAGAATCCGGATTATGCCAAGATCATTTGCAAGTGCAACAGGGTTTCGCTAGGCGAGATAAAGGATGCCATACGCAGGACTTTGGGGGCCGTGTCGTTGGATGGCGTAAAGAGGCGTACATATGCTCTTATGGGCAGATGCCAGGGCTCTTATTGCATTAGCGAGATCGCACAGATTCTGGCTGATGAGAAGAAAGTAGGCTTAGCGGACGTCACCAAGAAGGGCGGTCGCTCGTATCAATTTGAAAGAGGCGATGATGAAATTCATTGAAAGCAACCTGCATGTTTATGATGTAGTCGTTATAGGCGGAGGACTGTCGGCGCTGGTTCTTGCTTCCGAATTGTTCGATTCGGGAGTCAGGAAGATTTGCCTGATAGAACGCGAAAGCGCTCTCGGCGGCAATTTGAGGTTTGCATCGGGCAGATGGCCGTATGCGGAAGAGTCGTGCGGGTCGGACGGTCTGACGCATAAGCGCATTTGCAACCATATCGAATCGATGGTGAAAGGGATTTCGGAGCGAAATATAAAAGTTTACGCCAATACTGCCGCGCTTCGAATTTCGAAAGTCAGGAATGTTCTGACTTCGTCTGCCGACGGGGTCTTTTCCAGGTTTCATGCCAAGGTCATAGTGATATGCACTGGCGCTAGGGAACTGTCGAGAGGAGAGATCGGGATTCCGGGATTCAGGCCGTCAGGAGTTCTGACCGCAGGTGCGATGCAGCGGCTTGTTTACGAAAAGCGAATCGATTCCGGCAGCAAAAGCGTCATAATAGGCAGCAATCGCTTGGCATGGACGGTCGCCGAACTGCTTCATGGCCGCGGCGATGATGTGGCTTGCATTATGGAATCCGCAAGCGAGCCTTTGTTCGATATCGAGAGCGATGCGGCGGCTGCGACGGATGATGCGTTATTGTATATGGCTAAGAGCAAATTGCTTTTGAATACTTCATGCACTCAGATTTTGGGTGCGGAACGCGTCGAAGGCGTGAACTATGAAACCAAGAATGGCTTCGGGAATATCGAGCGCGGTCGGATCGATTGCGATAACATAGTGATTTCCTGCGGCTTCAATCCTGAGACTGAGCTGGCTGAAAAAAGCAGGATAGGGATATCGGAAAAAACGAACGGTATTGCAGTTGACAAGAATTTCATGACTGCATCCAAATGGGTTTTTGCGATAGGAGATGCGATCGGAATCCATGAGGAGCTCATTGATATTGTCGAAGAAGCGAAGGCTGCATCCGAATGCATAGCCAAATGGCTTGATGACAGACGTTTGGCATCCATGCCAAGGTTCATTAAGGCGAGAAAGCTCTTATCCGCGAAATTGAGTCCGTTGAGGCGATTCAAAGGCAGATGAAGCTCGCCCGTCTTCAGGTTTCCCAGAATTGTTCTTCGGGTTTTCGAAGCGTTGAAAAAAGCTGAAGACGCATGAAACGAGCGCCTTCAGCCAATGGGATTTTTAGAAGCAACCTCCAAATCACATTGCAGTGTATCCGCCATCGACGGGGAGCACCACGCCCGTGACGTAGCTTGATGCAGGGCTTGCGAGGAAAATCGCAGCCGAATCGAGTTCGCCTTCGTTTCCATATCTGGAAAGCGGTATCATCGTCTTTGCGTTCTGCTGGAAGAAATCTGAATCAAGAGTTTCCTTTGTCAGCGGTGTATAGAAATATCCCGGGCAGATAGCGTTTACGTTGATATCATATTTGCCCCACTCTGCAGCGAGTGCACGTGTCATGTTGACAACGCCGCCCTTTGCAGCATGGTATGGTGCGGAACCTGCGATCTTGTTTCCAACAAGTCCGTACATTGAAGCGATGTTGATGATACGGCCATACTTTGCAGGGATCATTGCCTTCTTTGCAACTGCTCTTGCAAGTCTGAAAGTACCGAAGAGGTCGATGTCGATCTCGTTCATGAACTGCTCATCTGTGATGTCTTCTGCGGGAGCAACTGCGCCTGTACCTGCGTTGTTGACGAGGATGTCGATTCTGCCCATCTTAGCGATGATCTCATCGATTGCAGCGTCAACTGCTGCTGTATCTGTAATATCAAGTTTAACTGCAAGAGTCTTTACGCCGTATGTCTTCTCAAGATCAGCGCAAACTTCTTCAAGCAAGTTCTGACGGCGGGCGATGGCTACGATATTACAGCCCTGATTTGCAAGAGCCTTTGCCATCTGAACACCAAGACCTGTGGAGCAACCTGTGATAACTGCTACTCTACCCGTAAAATCGAAAATGTTAGCCATAACTATTCCACCTCTTATTATTATTTTTGCCGGAGCTTTCCAACTCCACAAAAATTATACATAACCAATATCAGTTCATTAAATCAAAACCGTTTGCTTTTTCGAGCAATTTTGTCTATTACTGTGTCGTTTCCATTAACTTTTAATCTCGTTTGCAAATAAACCCCTGATAATGATTTTCAATTCACCATCCGTAAGGCGAACTGTCTGCAAAATGGTATAATGACGTTACTCAATAAAAATTTACAGGAGGATTATTATCATGAAGTTTTTCAAAGGCAAGTGCGGAACAGTGGTAACCAAGCTTTTCGAGACCGAATGCGAAGGAGGTCCTCTTGAAGAACTTTTACCCAACACCACTGATGCTGCAGGCGAGAAGCACGTTCCCGTTATCAGCGTTAACGGTCAGGAAGTAACCGTCAAGGTCGGTGAGGTTGCTCATCCCATGATGGATGCGCACTACATCACTTTCGTTGCGCTTGAGACTGACAAAGGCGCCATTATCAGACAGCTTAAGCCCGGTCAGGATCCCGTTGCCGTATTCACGATCGGCTCTGACGAGAAGGTCATCGCAGCTTATGAATACTGCAACCTCCACGGTCTTT
>DMKZ01000162.1:0-924 GCA_003454065.1 Spirochaetaceae bacterium | reverse complement strand
ACCTCCACGGTCTTTGGAAGGCTGAAGCTTAATAAGGATCCTAGGTTGAACTAAAACTCATATGGGAACTCAAGGCCTTAAAGACAAAAGCAAACTTACAAGGTTCGAACTGATAACACTAATTGCGGCGGCAAGCGTCACGATAACCCTCGTGTCAACTTGTTCGCCGCTTTATCCGTTTAACCCCTGGGATGATGCAAACTGTTTCTTTACTTTAGGACGCGGAATACTCCATGGTCTTGTTCCCTACAGGGATCTATATGAACAAAAAGGTCCTCTTCTCTATTTTGTTTACGCATTAGTTGCTTTGTTATCCGAAAAGAGTTTCATCGGTGCATGGATCATTGAACTCGTGACAACATCTGTATTTGCCGTATATTCATGGAAGATTATAAAACTCTTTACCGAGCCTTCCAAATATATGCTTGCACTTATGCCGCTCTTTCTCGGAATTACTTATTCAAACGGAATGTTCAATTTCGGTGGAAATGCAGAAGAATTCTGTTTCCCGCTCCTGACCGTGGCATTCTACTTTGGTCTTCGTGCTATAATTCACGGCAACGGACTTCCCAATATCAAAGAAGCTCTCATCTGCGGTGCAATAACCGGCATACTGTTTTGGATCAAGTTTACGTTTATAGGATTCATTGCAGGATTTTGCATCTATATTTTTGTTGTCTCAATCAAACGGAAAGAATTCAAGAAGCTCTTTTCTTTGATTGGGTTATTTATGGCAGCTTTCATTGTCATCAGCATCCCGATTCTGATCTATTTCCTTGCAACAGGTTCGCTGACGGATCTGTGGGAATCCTATTTCTACAATAAGATCTTCTACATAAACACCTCTGAAGCACCTGCGATCATGAAAATACCTGTTTTGAAAAACATAATTACAGTTGTAGTTTCAATCTATTTTGAATCCGT
>DMKZ01000013.1 GCA_003454065.1 Spirochaetaceae bacterium | reverse complement strand
TGGCTTCATTGATCGCCTTCGCATCCGCCAGGATATCCGAGCAGCTCTCCTGGACGGTCTCCACGTCGTGCATGACCTGATCCTTGCAGCGAAGCGCCGCTGCCGTGACATGCGTGTAGACTTTTCGGGCGTCTTTGCTGCCAAGCAGCTTAAAGCCCGCGGACCCGAATAATGTTCCTCCCACAAAAAGTGCGATCTTTCCTGCCAAATTCATGTATGTTTCCTCCTTTTTATTCTTCCGGCATCTGCCGGTTGATTACTTTTTACTTTGCCTTCCGAAAGCAATCCGGACGATTCGAGGCAGAATTCGCATCTTTCCGATCCGCCGTAGAGGACTCTGTATTGTTCCACGAGGTTGTTTTTCGCTTTGGCGTTTTTAGGGTCGTTCGCCAATATCTCCTTGAGCAGCGAAATAGAATATTCCACATCATCGTGGTTTCTTTTCTCGAGCTCCACGAGAATGGAGTTTATCTTTTCCTTCTCTATGGTCTTCGTAGCTCTCGAAAGCGTACTCATCAGATATTTCTTGTCGTTGGGTTCGATGAGTTCATCGAGCGAAATGGAGCATATCTTGAGTTCCTGAGGATTGTTTTTCCTTATAGAGCGCTGCACGCCTTTCTTGAGGTCTATGATCGCATTGTCCCTTTTACCTTCCTGAAGGTGTATTTTGGAAAGCTCCTGAAGGTAATGGGTGTCCAGCAAATCCTGTTCCAGATATTTTTCGATCGCCTCTTTCTGCAAAGAAGCGTCTGCATTCATTTTCTTCAGGATGACGCATATCAAATCGAGGGCGTAAATGCTTTGGCTGTCGTATTCGGATATGATTCTGGCAAAAAGCAAGGCGTGCTCGAGCTTGCCGTTCTTGAAGGCTTTTTCGCCAAGCGTTTTCATAGCTTTGTCATCGCTTTTGTTTTTTATGAGATCTATATCGGCTTTGAGGAATTTGGCGAGCGGCTTTTCAAGGCCTCTGACCTTTTTTTCCAGATTCTGAAGCTCCTTTCCGCTGGTTTCGAGGCTTTTGACGGAGTTATGTAGCGTTTCATATTCGGAAACTTCATGCGAAAACAGATTGGTTTGCACGATTGCTTCTGAATCGAGAATGTTGCATATTTGTTCTATGTTCATAAACTCACCTCGCAAAATCAGCATCTGCCGGCTCGTGCCGTTTCCACGCTTCTTGACAAAAAAAAGCGATGATATTACATTTAGGGCACTTCAGAGTATGTCTGAGCCTGAATTTATTCCGCGCCATTCAATGCCGAAAGGATATTTAGTCAATGATACCCTCTTTTTGAAAAAAATTCAAAGCACGCAGGTTTTAGGTTTTGGAGCCTTTTAAACTGCTTTGCCAGTTCCTCAGCCGATTAGCCTCTTGACAAAAACATCGTGTTTGGTATAATGCTTGTCCTTGCGAGGCGAATTGTAAGTTCGGATCATCGTTTTGATGCGGTGCTGATGTTGCGTATTCGTCTATTGGTTTTGCTGTGCCGATTGATTGACGCGGCGTAGCTGCTCTTGAGAGCATCTCCAAAAGGATGCTTCTGAAAATCCAATGGTCCGAACCTGTCGGATGCTTTCTCGGTCGTAAACCGATTAAAGCCTCGAAAGGTGACAGCATTCCTGTTTTCTTGCCTTCCTCGAAAAAAGATAATTGCTGGTTTTCCGTCTTAAGGATCCCATAGGCGCAATTGAATTGCAGGATTTTAGAAGCATCCCAATTGCAAAATATAAACGTATATGTAATAGAACGGGTTGGTTGGATTGATGGAACAGGAAGAGAACAAGGAAGAAATCAAGGAAGAGATAAAAAAGGAAAGCAAAGCGGAGAGGAAACCTGCGAAAAGGCGTGTTGTTTTGGCTTCTAGGAGGCGCAATGCGGCTTTGAGCGATGATGCTCCTTTGACCGAGGAAGCGGATGCCGACATTGGGAACATCAAAGATGCATCAGCGATGGCTTTCGGAAATGCGGATGCGCGAGTTCGGAAAACGCATTCGGAGGACGACGTTGCGAGTCCTGACGAATCACAGTGCTTCGCGCCCGATTTGTTTGATACGGCTGATGAGGTTCCTGCGGTTCAGCCGCAGCCTTTTTCGGAATCAAGGTCGTTTCCGAACACTCAAAGCGATTTGCAAGCCAGACCGCGCAAGAGAGTTTCCCTCAAAACGATGGAATATCCGTCCGATGACATGTCGATGAGGCAGCGCGGACGCAGGAAGACTTTTACGAAGGATTTTGCAAAGGACTATGCGAAAGACTACGCGAAGGAACCGAGAAGGTCGAAACCCATTATTAGAAATTCGAAGGATGTGATGAACTCCGATTCCGATTGCCAATTCGACGCCGCCGAAGATGTGGATTTGAGCAATATTCCTGCTGACAAGATAGTTTTCGTAAACGATTACATCAGGATGCAAATACCTGAATTGCGTGATGTGGCTTGCGAACTCGGCCTCGATAGGGATAGGGTGTTCGAGCTGAAAAAGCAGGAGTTAGTTACCGAGATTCTGAAGTTCAAGGCCTATGCCGGATGCAATATCAGGTCTGTGGGAACATTGGAGATATTGCCCGAAGGCAGCTTCGGTTTTCTCAGAAGCGAGATAAACAGCTATCTGCCGGGGCCCGAAGACGTTTTCGTTTCCCCTCAGCTGATCAAATCCTACGCATTGAAAACCGGCGATGTGGTTTCGTGCATGCTTCGCAACCCCCAGGCTAGCGAAAGGTTCTTCGCGGTTCAGAAGATTCTGAGCGTAAACGATTGCGATCCTGCTTTGGCTCGCGGAAGGGTTCCGTTCGATAGCCTTACTCCGCTTTATCCGGATTCGATAATCAATCTCGAAGGGATGAAAAAAGACATTTCCATGCGCATAGTGAACCTTTTCGCTCCGATAGGCAAGGGTCAGCGCGCGCTGATAACGGCTCCTCCGAGAACCGGAAAGACGATATTGCTTCAGAAGATAGCGAATGCCATAACCGATAATTACCCTGATGTGAAGCTTCTTGTCCTTCTCGTTGACGAACGCCCCGAGGAAGTCACGGACATGAGAAGAAATGTGAAGGGCGAGGTGATCGCTTCGACTTTCGACGAGCAGGCGCAGCGTCATGTCAGCGTGGCGGAAATGGTGATAGAGAAAGCCAAAAGGCAGGTCGAATACGGCAAGGACGTGGTCATATTGCTCGATTCGATAACGAGGCTTGCGAGGGCATACAACCAAACGGCGCCGGCGAGCGGAAAGGTCCTGTCCGGCGGAGTCGATTCCAATGCGCTCCATAAGCCCAAGAGGTTTTTCGGCGCGGCGAGGAATATCGAAAACGGCGGCTCGCTTACGATAATAGCGTCTGCGCTCATCGAAACCGGCAGCAGGATGGATGAGGTCATCTTCGAGGAGTTCAAAGGAACCGGAAATTGCGAAATAGTCCTCGATAGGCGCATTTCCGACAAGCGCGTGTATCCTGCGATAAACCTCAAGAAGAGCGGAACCAGAAAGGAAGAGCTTCTCATAGAGCAAGACGATCTGGCGAAGATATGGCTGCTGCGCAATGCCATCAATTCCATGGACGATGTCGATATGACCGAATTCGTGATCGAGAAGATGAAGCGATACGAGTCGAATCATATCTTCTTGGGATCTATGATGAATAGCAAGTGAAGCGAAATCATGCTTACAGGTTCAATCAAGAATAAGGTAGATGCTATACGCCAGGATTCTTACAAGGCGAATTAGCAAGCCATAGTAGCAACGGCGCGGGTTTCCGCGGCATGGATGAACAAAGCCCCGCAATCCTTCATGATGGCGTCAGGCAAAATCACTATCAGGGAGGAGATCGGCCGCCGGGAAGCAGATGCTGTCCTTGGAAGGAAGGGAGGCGCCTGCTTCACGACGCTGACAGGCAGGAAATCGGGATTCCTCATCTGCAGGAAGGCCAAGGAGGAAGCGAGCAGGGAGATCCTACGAGCTCTGGAGAATGGGCCCTGCTTTTCAATCACGCCCGACAGGGGCAGGGAGTTCTCAGGCTGCAGGGAGCTCGGCAGAAAGCTCGGAGCGAAGTTCTATTTTCCCCTTCCACATCAGCCTTGGGCAAGAGGAACAAACGAAAACACTAATGGTCTTTTAAGAGAATATTTTCCAAAAGGCGAGGACATGGTGAATTGGACAGACGAGGAGGTAAGCAGTGGAATAAGGGAGCTGAATCTGAGGCCTAAAAAGTGCCTTGGATGGCTGACGCCTTACGAGGTGTATTATGGAGTTCGGTTGCACTAGGGCTTGCTAATTCGCCAATCTAAAATTACCATCACTTTAAGTAAAAGTTTAAGTAAATGTTGTTTTGTGTTAGATTCCAGACAGTCCAGAACAGAGCAAAAAACTTGAAATTTCGCGAATTTTGGGGTAAATTTAGCAATATCTGACGGAAAAACGCTATTTGTACTCATACAAGTCCAATCTAATCTAGTGCTAGTTGCCAATCTTGCAAACGGTTTTAGATTTTTGAAACGTGGGCGATTTGCCGATTCAAATATAACACCATGCGCTTGTTGCATTTGAAATGGCATGGCAGCCACAAAACTAAGATTTTGGTGAAAGAGTATGCACATACTTTAAGCAAAGTCGCCTATTAGCCAGTATCGCATCCGGCTTTTGCCGCCGTCGGGCGATTAATTTCGCCTTGTCAGCGATTCAATGCGCCCAATGAGCTTTTCGGCCGGATTGATTTGCTTGGCGACATCTCCTGTTTTCAATTTCTCCGCAGATGCGCTTATGCTCTTTATCACGCTCACGAACTCTTCGGATTCCAATGTCTTCCTGTCCGCTACGAAGCCTGCAAACCCATCCTTGCATACGAACGGATAGCGGCAGCCGCTTGCATTGATAAGGCTTTCCATTTGGCCCTCAGCCAAACCGAGATATGCGACAAGCATTTCAACCGTACGCGACTGCATGATGTATTCCGTCCAATGAACAGGCACGTTTCCGCTTACATGAAATCCCACGCGATATACGAGTTCCACCCTGCTTTCGCCGCGAAAGGAACTTGATTTCATCGCAAACAGCGTTCCGCATTCGACAACCTTCGAGCTTGCGGACTTGATTATGACATCGGTCACAGTTCCTGCCGGGCGGAACAATTCCGGATTCTTGGCGGCAAGGCTTTCGGCGTCGAATCCATCGAACGCATGCGGACGGCTATCGGACAGAATCTTCGAGAAGTCCTCATCGCGCCCTTCAGCATACACTGGAATCATGAAAAGAGGCGCAAGACAAAAATAGAAATTCTTGAAGAACGCATCGCCATAGTGCGCAAAGTTCCTGTTTATCAAATCATAATCGAACGATGCGATTTTCCCGATTCCCGGCCTGATTCCATCGGAATATCCGAGTTGGCCTCCTTCGAGTATGCATGATGTGGCGCACCCGTCCTTTTCGAGATAGAAATTATCGCCGAAACCTTCCGCAGACTTGACGAAATCCGTGAATTGGCTTATCGCATAAGGCGTGTACATCATCCTGAATTCGACATCATTGTCGCGATCTTCTGTGTTGAAAAGCGCTTCGAATTTAGTGTCTGAAAGCGGCGTAAAGGATTTTCCTCCGCTTTTCAACGATTTCTTTTCGATTTTGATGAATTTCTTTTCGGCCTTCTTGACTTCCTTTTCAAATTGCTTTTCCGATTTGGCGTTGATGTTAACGGGGTTTCTGAAAAAAGTGAGGTTCGGGCATGCTTCGCTAAAATAAATCGCTCTCGTATAAGGATGGTAGTACGGATAAGGCTTTTCAACGGAAGCGGTCAGCGTCTCATATCTCGTAACGGCTTTTCTGTTCCCGTTGGAATCCGTGACGTAATCCCTGTATGGAAGCGTAATCGAACAGGTGTATATCTTGGTCCCCATGACGAACCGCACATAGCTCATCACCATGAAGAGCTTTCCGTCAACGCAGCCGGACAATGATGAAACCGTCGTTATCGATTCGCCTTTCAAGAAGTTTATATGGTTCAGAAGTTCATTCTCCCTGTCGCTTCGCTCCCTCAGCCTTTCGACAAATCCGCTCGGTATGTAAGGCGCTATCTCGATTGCCGGAGCTATATCATGAACGATATTGCAGAAATCCTCCGTATTCATGATGGAAAGCAAAGGCGACACCTGATTCCACGCATCGCCTTCGATTCTTTTCACGACTTTTTCCTGATTTTTGATCAATTTGGCGTATTTGCCGATTTTAATGATGGATTGGATTGCAAGAAATCCGAAAAATCCGATGCCCGCAGCCTCCAAAGCGGCGCGGGTCATCTGCTCCTGAGTTCGAGACCAGCCCTGCGATTGCTTATATGCGAAATACGACACAACAGCGACAACCGCAATTGAAAATATGAGGAAAAATATCCAAAGACCTTTTTTCCTCCTGTATCCGTCGAGTATTCCGTTCTCCTCATTCAAGGACCTGACCGTCGCCTTGTTGGCTTCCACATCAATGCCGGATTTTTTCGTCAGTTCCTCGAATCGCTCGACCAGCCTGTCCCTATAGGCAGCCTTAAGTTCGGATGTATAATACCGCGCAGGTTCAAGAAGCCGCTCTTCCCTCATATCCTATCCTATCATTTGAAAGAAATGCTAAGAACTATGCCGAATCTATTGCAAGGCGTTCGGCTGCGATGCATTCGGCTGCGAAGCGGCAGGCTGCTGAAAAGTCGTTAGTTGCTGAACCGTCGAAGGCACGATCACATATCCCGACACCACTACCTCCGAAGGAGCATAGATCCCAAGAGTAATAGCATTCAGCAATATGCATCCGGCGCTCGCTTCGTGAACGACCGAAACATCTTCGACGCCTATTCCGCCATACCGGATCGCAACCTTGCGGCAAATATCGGCAACAAGGAAATCGTAATTAGTTTGAGATACGTTGACAAATGTCGCTCCTGCGCTCGAGCCCAAAAACTTATTCATCCAAACCCTTTCGCTAAAATAAATGCGATTGACAGGCTCATCCCTTCCGACAGTCCTGCCGAAAGACAGACCCTTCGATGCGAAGGAAACACATGAAGCAAGGCATGCGCTGGCAATCAAAACCGCAAGCATAACGATCAAATTACTCTTTCTGTTCATAATGTGCAATATTATATATTGAAAAACCAAACGCTTCAAGAGCGCTATCAAGCAAAAAGCGGTTTTTTGATTTTCCTCGCCAAATAAAAGAATGGAGTGTCGATAAGAGCGCCTACGGTCTTGAAAAAATACGTGCTTACGAGAATATACATGAACGTTTTGAGATCATACATCCCATAAAATGCGAACGGAACGAAAATCAGCGTGTCGATAAGCTGGCTCGTGAAGGTGGAGCCGTTGTTCCTCAGCCATGGAAGCGCCGGACGATGCTTTCTTATAAAAGAAAACGCCGAAATATCAAATGTGTTGGACACAATATAAGCGGCGAACGAAGCGGCTACAATGCGCATCGAGGAAAATCCTATGACGCTTTTCAAATGCTCATGGGCAATATCCGTGGAATCCGGCTTGAACCATAGCGTCACGGCATAGACCAGCAGCATTATCAACATAGTGAGAAACCCCATATACACGCCTTTGC
>DMKZ01000150.1 GCA_003454065.1 Spirochaetaceae bacterium | reverse complement strand
GAAGACCCTGAGTGATGTCGCCGCCTGCAACACCGCCCGTATGGAACGTTCTCATCGTAAGCTGGGTTCCCGGCTGACCGATACTCTGCGCCGCAACGACTCCGACTGCCTCGCCGATATCAACGGGCCTGTTGTTCGCAAGGTTCCTGCCGTAGCATTTCCTGCAAAGGCCCTTTCGGCTCTCACAAGTCAGAACGCTTCTGACAAGCACCCCCTCTATTCCGACATCCTCTATCTCCTGAGCTATTTCGTCGGTTATCTCCTCATTCACCCCGACAATCTTCTCGTTGGTGACGGGATTATAAACATCTTCAAGGGAGAAGCATCCCGAAATCCTCGAGGCGAGCGGCTCGATGACCTTCTCGTCCTTCTTGTATTCGGTCTTATATACGCCATTTATGGTTCCGCAATCTTCCTGCGTAATCACCACATCCTGCGAAACATCAACCAGCCTTCTGGTAAGGTGTCCCGCACGACTTGTCTTAAGAGCGGTATCGGCGAGTCCCTTTCTCGCGCCATTGGTCGAGATGAAGAACTCTATTATGGACAAGCCTTCCTTGAAGTTGGATTTGATCGGAAAGTCTATGACTTCTCCGGACGGCTTCGACATGAGTCCGCGCATTCCGCCGAGCTGTGATATCTGGGTTTTGCTTCCTCTCGATCCGGAGTCAACCATCATGTACAACGGATTGAAGCCGGAATTCTCCTTCTTAAGCTCTTCCATCAGGTCCGTTGAAAGTTCGTTGTTGGCTTTGTTCCAAATATCGATTACCTTGTTATACCTTTCCTCCTTCGATATGACGCCCCGTCTGAACTGGCCGTTTATCTCGCTTTCGCGCTTCGACGCATCGGATATGACGTCGGTCTTCTTGGAAGGTATGACTATGTCGGACATGGATATCGTAGCACCGAATTTCGTAGCGTATTTGAATCCGCAATCCTTGATGAGATCAAGCAATTTGACCGTAAGGCTGTTTGATTTCGTCTTCAATGTCTCGGCGATCAGCTCCTTCAGCTGCTTGCTGCCGAAACACTTGTTCTGAAACTCGATTCCGTCCGGAAGAAAATCATTGAATATCACTCTACCAGGCGTGGTTTCGACCCTCTCTCCCGTCTCGGGAATCCTGTAATCTATCACCTCCTGATAGGCAACTGCGCCGTTATCGACCGCATTATAGACTTCAGCGACATTGTCGTAGTATTTCCTCTTCTTTTTCTCACCATTCGCATCAAGATCTTCGGGAAGAGCCTTGGTCAAGTAGTAAATCCCCAAGACCATGTCCTGCGAGGGGAAGGCAATAGGTTTTCCATTGGCAGGATCGAGAAGGTTTCTAGTTGACAAAAGCATGGTCCAGCACTCGATCTGAGCAGCTATTGTCAAAGGAACATGAACAGACATCTGGTCTCCGTCGAAGTCCGCATTATACGCATGGCAGACCAGAGGATGAAGCTTGATCGTCTTGCCGCTCACCAGAACGGGCTCGAACGCCTGAATCGAAAGCCTATGAAGCGTAGGCGCTCTGTTCAGGAGGACGGGATGCTCGCGAACAACCTCATCGAGATATTCCCAGACCTTGCTGTCGCCTTCATCGACCATAGACCTGGCTTTCTTCATGTTGCCTATCATCTCGTCCTGAACCAGCTTCTTATACAGGAAAGGCTTGAAAAGCTCGAGAGCCATGACGGAAGGCAATCCGCATTGGTGCATTCTCAATTCAGGGCCTACGACAATGACGCTTCTGCCCGAGAAGTCAACCCTCTTTCCAAGAAGGTTCAGTCTGAACCTACCCTGCTTGCCCTTGAGTATGTCGCTAAGGCTCTTGAGCGGTCTGTTGCCAGGACCTTTCACCGTTCTCTTATTGGCGTTATTGTCTATCAGGTTGTCAACCGCTTCCTGAAGCATCCTCTTCTCGTTTTTGAGAATGATGTCCGGAGCGATCATATCGATAAGCCTCTTGAGCCTGTTGCTTCTGTTTATGACCCTGCGATACAAGTCGTTGATATCCGTCGAACCATATCTTCCGCCTTCCATCTCGAGCATCGGTCGGAGGTCGGGAGGAATAACGGGAAGAACCGTGAGAATCATCCATTCGGGCCTGTTGCCGCCGCTTTTCAGATTTTCAACGATTTCAAGTCTCCTCAGAATCTGCTTGCGCTTGTTGCTGTCGCTCTTGTATTCCTTCTTCGTCCTCTGGATTTCGTCGCGTATCTCCTTGGCAAGGTCGTCGAGGTTTATCTTCTCAAGCAGCTCGCGTATCGCTTCAGCACCCATATCTGCTCTGAAAGAGCCTTCGCCGAACCTGCTTTGAAAATCGCTATAATCGGATTCCGTCAGTATCTGGCATTTCCTGAGATCGGTGTCGCCGGGATCAAGCACTATGTAATTCTGATAATACAAAACCGAATGCAAATCGTTCTTAGTTATTCCGAGAAGCATGGATATCCTGGAAGGATTCGTCCTGTAAAACCATATATGCGAAACCGGCGCAGCCAGGTTGATATGGCCCATCCGCTCTCTTCTAACCTTAGCGGAAGTGACTTCCACCCCGCATCTTTCGCACTTGACGCCCTTATATCTTATCGTCTTGAATTTGCCGCAATAGCATTCCCATTCCTTCGTGGTTCCGAAAATCCTTTCGCAAAACAACCCGTCCCTTTCAGGCCTGAGATTCCTGTAATTCATAGTCTCGGCTTTCTTGACTTCGCCATAAGACCACGACTTGATAAGATCCGGAGACGCCAATTTTATCCTAATGCTGCTATAATCGCTAACTTCCTTCATCCGAAACCTCCTGATGCCGCATCATCCCTTGCGATTCAAAAGCCCTTCGTCTTTTTTGCGATTCAAGGACTCTTCATCTTTTTCGGTAAGCGGAATCTGCCGCCCCTTGCTATCATAAGCCTGCATATCGAGGCACAGCCCTCGAACTTCCTGAACAAGAACCTTGAAGGCTTCGGTGGAACCTTGGCAAACCGCAAGTTCGCCCTTGACGATATTGTCATAAGCCCTCATCCTGCCGTTCATATCATCGGATTTGATGGTCAGAATCTCTTCAAGCGTATTTGCAGCGCCGTAAGCCTCAAGCGCCCAAACCTCCATCTCTCCGAAACGCTGTCCCCCGAATTTTGCCCTTCCGCCAAGAGGCTGCTGCGTAACCATAGAATACGGACCCGTGCTTCTGGCATGAACCTTGTCTTCAACAAGATGATTCAGCTTGAGATAATATATGTATCCGCAAAATACGTCGTTGACGAATTTCTCCCCCGTCCTGCCATCGTAGAGCGGTACCTTAGAGGTTTCGGAAAGACCTGCCAATCTCATCTGCTCTTGAATCTGATCCATGCTGGCGCTTTGGAAAACAGGCGTGCTGAACCACTTGTCGAGTTCAACAGCCGCCCACCCCAACTCCGTCTCCATAAGCTGGCCTATATTCATTCTTGACGGAACGCCAAGCGGGTTAAGACATACATCAAGCGGAGTTCCATCCTCCATGAACGGCATGTCCTCGACAGGAAGGATTCTGGACACGACGCCCTTGTTTCCATGACGTCCGGCCATCTTGTCTCCAGGCATGAGCTTCCTTTTGTTGGCTACCTGAACCTTCACGACCTCTTCGGTGCCGATGCCAAGGTCGTCTCCGTTCTTCCTTGACAGCTTATCCACGCGTATCACGACGCCCTCGGAACCGTGAGGCATCTTCAAGGATGAATTCCTCGTCTCCTTCGACTTGTCTCCGAAAACCGCATTCAGCAATTTGACTTCAGGAGAATTATCGCCTTCGCTTTTCGGCGTCACCTTTCCAACTAGAATATCGCCGGATTTCACCTTGGTTCCTATTCTGATAATCCCTTCTGAATCGAGATTGCGTACGGCCTCACTGCTCACATTCGGCAAATCCCTAGTGAGCGATTCGATCCCCTGCTTGGTTTCTCGGACGTTCACCGAATGCTCGCTGATATGTATGGATGTGAAAAGATCCTCTTTCACAACGCGCTCGCTGATTAGGACCGCATCCTCGTAGTTGTAGCCGTTCCATGGAACGAACCCGACGAGAATGTTTCTTCCCAAAGCGAGTTCGCCATTGTCGCATGCGGGACCGTCGGCTATCACATCACCGGCTTTCACCGCATCGCCCTTGCTTACTATCGGCCTCTGATTGAAGCATGTCTCCGCATTGGTCCTTATGTTCTTCCCGAGATAATAGACATCTTCGACCTTTTTCTTCCCCTTGGCGCCGCCGTCGGCTTCTATCCTTATTTCAGATGCTGAAACGTATGAGACGACCCCATCGCTTTTCGCCTTCACCAGCACTCCGGAATCATAAGCCGCCTTCGCCTCCATTCCCGTTCCGATTCTAGGTGCTTCGGGGAAAACGAGAGGAACAGCCTGACGTTGCATGTTCGAGCCCATGAGCGCGCGGTTGGCGTCGTCATGCTCAAGGAACGGAATCAGCGATGCCGCCACCGAAATGACCTGGCGCGGCGAAACATCCATGTATTCTATATCCGCAGGCTTCTGCTTGCTGTATTCTCCTTTTTTCCTGACGGAAACCTCCTCTTCGGCGAAATTCCCGTCCTTGTCTATCTTGGCGGATGCCTGCGCTATGAAATAATGCTCCTCTTCGGTGGCATCCAGATATTTTATCTCCTTCGTAGCCTTTCCATTGACCACCCTTCTGTAAGGAGTTTCCAGAAATCCGTTCTCAGTGACTTTGGTGTAATTCGCCAAAGACACTATCAAGCCTATGTTCTGACCTTCAGGCGTTTCGATAGGACACATTCTGCCGTAATGCGTATAGTGGACATCACGAACTTCAAAGCTGGCTCTCTCCCTGTTCAATCCGCCAGGTCCCAGAGCGGTGATCCTTCTTTTGTGCGTGAGCTCGGAAAGAGGGTTCACCTGGTCCATGAATTGCGACAATTGGCTCGATTGGAAGAAATCCCTGATAGCCGATGTTATCACCTTGGAGGCGACTATATCGGAAATCCTGACCTTTTCCAAATCCTGACTCGCCATTTTGTCCTTAATGGCTCTCTCGAGTTTGAGAAACGCGCTCTTGAGCTGATTCTCCAAAAGCTCGCCGACGCTCCTGACTCTTCTGTTCCCCAAATGATCTATGTCATCGACGGACTCCTTATCGTAGAAGACATTGACCAGATACTTGATGGTCTCGACTATATCCTGAAGCCTGAGCGTCCTTTCCTCTTCCTTAAGCGCTCTGGCCTCATTTTCAACGCCAGGATAGAACTTGGCGTTTATCTTGTATTTTCCGACTTCGCCCAAATCGTATCTGTTCTTATCGAAGAACATGTTGCCGATTTCCTGGAGCGCCTTCTCCGCTGATGGCGGTTCGTTCTGCTGCAGCCCCGTATAGACTTCCGTTATCACGGTCTGAACCGACGGCTCGTCCTCGCCGTTATCCCTTTGGATCAGATTCTCTTCCTTTTCGAAGCATTGCAATATCCTATCGAAGCCCAAACCGTCCGGATTCGAAAAGTCGATGATTTCCATTTCATCGATTCCGCTTTGCTTCAGGCTATCGACGAACACAGGACTGAGCCTGTCGCCAGCCCTTATGATCTTCGTTCCATCCTCAGCGAAATAGTTCCTGTACGCATATACGGGATTGGAAGTCTTGGAAAGCTGATTCCACTCTTCGAGGCTTATGACCTTGGGACAATGGAATGCCTTGACAATCGCCTCACGGTCGGCCAATCCCAAGCATCTGAGGAAAACGGTCACCAATATCCTCTTCTTCCTGTCGATTTTCGCATATATGCCATCATGCTTATCGTCTATCTCGAATTCAAGCCAACTTCCCCTGACAGGAATCACTCTGGATGAATAAATCCCTTTTTCATATTGCGCTATCACGCCGGGCGACCTGTGGATTTGCGAGACGACCACGCGCTCGGATCCGTTTATTATGAAGCTGCCGCGGTCCGTCATCAAAGGCACATCGCCGAAATACAAATCCTTTTCCTCAACCGTCATGTGATTGGGGCTGACGTTCTTGAGCACAAGCTTGGCATTCACCGAAACGCTATAATTCTGACTGCGCCTGCGACACTCCTTCTCATCAAGGTTGACGCTCGCCTTGTCAAATCCAAGCGTATAGCCCTTATATTCCAATATGAGGTTCTCATCATAGCTCTTGACGGGAAAAATCGATCTGAACACCGCTTCCAAACCGTATTTCGGATCCGGACCTTCCTTCGTTCCGACCTTGTCCTTTTGCAGGAATCTTTTGTACGATTCCGTCTGAATCGATATGAGATCGGGAATATCACACACCTCATAATGCTCAGCGCCAATATAAGTTCGTTCTTTTTTGGAATTGCTCTTCATCTAAATTTCAGCTCCAAGATAAGCAAAATAGCGCCGCAAACCGTTTTCACACGTTCTGCGGCGCAAAAAATGCTGCAAAGACGGACAACGCCGCCGTTGCAGACTTAATCAAATATTGTTCGGAAACCCGCATTAAAAGGCGAACTCCCGATTTTACAGGGGTGTTGACCGTCGGAAGCGTTCTTCAAATCCTCTTTCCCTCTATTTCAGCTCTATCTGACATCCGACGGCTTCAAGCTGCTCCTTCATCTTCTTAGCATCATCGACGGGAACATTCTCCTTGACGGTCACATTCGTTCCTTCGACCATATCCTTCGCATCTTTCAAGCCAAGGCCCGTGATATCCCTGATAACCTTGATCGCAGCGATTTTCTTAGCAGGATCGCTTGCCTTCAAAATAACAGCGAACTCGCTCTGCTCCTCTTTCTCCTCTGCAGCTCCGCCAGCGGCAGGTCCGGCCTGAACGACAGCGGCGGCGGCGGCCTGAACGCCGAATTTCTCCTCCATGGCCTTGATGAGGTCAGCGACCTCAATAACGGTCATATTCGCGATCGCATCCAAAATCTCGTCTTTTGAAATTGCCATAATTAACTTCTCCTTTTTTATTTTTCCATTATCTATCGCCCAAAGACAGCTATAGCATCCGACGAATATCGTAGAAGACTGACTTGAGCGAAAACCATTTCTTTCCGAGTGCTTATCAAAATAGATCGCAGGACAATGCGAATCCTATTTGAAAACCTCCCTCAAACATGCCTATCCTTGCTGCGCGGCAAGCTTGTCATGATACGCAAGCAATGTAGCAGCAAGCTTCTGAACAGGCGCATTCATCGTGCCCATCAAAGAAGATATGAGTTCGAGCTTTGTCGGAAGCTTGCTAAGCGCCTCCAACTTCGCGGAGTCAAGAATCTCCTTGTCCAGATAACCGACCTTGACATTCAGCTTCTGCGTTTCCTTCGCCACCTTGAAAAGAACCTTGGCAACCTCGTTTCCGTTGTCGCCCTTGACATACGCTATCGCCGTCGGTCCTACGAACTGATCATCCAGCTTGTCCGTTATCTCGTGCATGGCTATCTTGGCGTAATTGTTCTTAACGACCCTGAATGCCGAGCCGAGCGGCCGAAGCTGATGCCTCAATTGCGTGATCTGCTCTACAGTCAATCCCCTGTAATCCGTGAAAATATAGCCATCGTATTGCTGGAAGACATTTTTCAGATCCTCCACGCTGGCTCTTTTCGCATCGTTAATCCTCACTTGATATTCCATAACGATCTCCCCTTAAGCGACACTGGAATTGACTACGGCGATTCCCGGACTCATGCTGGAGCACAATGCTATGCTCTGAATGAAAATCCCCTTGGTGTCCTGCGGCTTGCGCTTCTCGATCTCATCAAGAGCGAGATTGGCATTCTCCTCGAGCTTTTTCTCGTCCATGCTGATCTTTCCGACCACGAGGTGAACCACTCCCGTCTTATCCGCGCGAAATTCCACTCTTCCCATCTTCAACTCGGCAAGCGCACCCTTTATGTCAGTGGTAACGGTATGCGTTTTCGGGTTGGGCATCAGCCCTCTTCTTCCGAGAATCGGTCCGAGCTTTCCGACTTCCTTCATCATGTCGGGAGTCGCAACGCAGACATCGAACTCATCCCAGCCGCCTCTTATCTTTTCGATAAGATCCATATCGCCCACATAGGCGGCTCCGTTGTCCTTCGCTTCCTGAGCCTTATCGTCCCTGGCGAAAACAAGAACCCTTTTCTCCTTTCCGAAATTATTAGGGAAAACCAACGTATCGCGAACGGTCTGGCTCTTTTTCAGCTTAAGCTTGACATGCAACTCGACCGATTCGTCGAATTTCGCAAAAGACATGCTTTTCAACAAGGCGCAAGCCTCGCCAACAGTGTAAGTCTTGCCCGCTGTCAGCTTCTTCAAAGCTTCCTTGTATTTTTTTCCTCTCTTCACTTCAAGACCTCCACGCCCATGCTTCTTGCGGTTCCCGCAATTATCTTCTTTGCCGCCTCCAAATCATTAGCGTTCAAATCGGGCATCTTCTGCTTGGCAATGCTCTCAAGCTGAGCCTGCGTGATCTTGCCGACCTTCTCCTTGTTCGGGACGCCGCTGCCCTTTTCAATCCCAATCTCCTTTCTGATCAATACGGCCGCGGGGGGAGTCTTCAAAATGAATGTGAAACTCTTATCCTGGTAAACCGTAATCACGACAGGCAATATGAGACCGGGTTCGAACGATTTCGATTTGTCATTGAACTGCTTGACGAATTCGGGCGCCGAAACTCCGTGCGGGCCCAAAGCGGGACCTATCGGAGGCGCAGGCGTAGCCTTCTGCGCGGGGCATTGAAGCTTAATGACTGCTGTAACCTTCTTCTTCGCTGCCATTTTATTCTCCTTCGCATCGAACGAATCGATGCAATGTTGGTATTAACGCTGATAACATCAGCTTCCACGAGGGTAGCATCAACCCCTCATAAATCTAAGTTTAACGAGCTTGCGCGAATGACCGGCAAACCCTATGGCGACGATCAGAGCTTTTTCTTCTCCACGTCTTTCTTCTCAACCTGAACCGATGTAGGCCGGCTGAATATCTCTATTTGAACTTTCAGCTTCTTGTGCATCACCAGGTCTTCCTGAACTACACCATCAAATCCGGCGAACGGACCTGAAATTATGCTTATCTCGTCTCCTTCCTGGAAATCCTGGAAATCATGCAAAGACCTATCCACTTTGATTTCGCCCGTATTCTCCTTGATCCTATTCATTTCACCGCGGGTAAGCGGAATCGGCATAGAACCTTTGGCGGAAGTCGGAGTGACGAAACCGGTAACGCCGTTTATGTTTCTGATGGCTGATACGATCCCCTTGTATCTCTCTTCGTTCCCATCGTATGGCGGAAAATCAACATCCACCAAGATGTAGCCGGGCATGAGCTTCACTTTCCTCGTCTTTTCCTTGCCATCCTTCGTTTCAGTGATAGTTTTCATCGGAACTCTGACACCATGGCAAACCTGAGACAGCAGCTCGTTCGTCTGAATCATCCTCTCCAGCTGTTTCTGTATCTTCTGTTCATACCCGGAATACACATGAACAGCATACCAAGTCTCTTCTCTCATCGCCTACCCGAAAATGATACTAGCTCCTCTGGACACCAGAAAATCAATAGCGCCCAGTATCAAAGCGGAAAAGAAAGTGCTGACCAATACGACTCTGGTAGCTGAAACCACTTCGGCTTTCTTAGGCCATGTCACTCTTCTCAATTCCTGATTGCACTCTCTGAAGTACTGTGTGATCTTCATGAATTTTCCCCTTAACAAAAAAAACAGGCCAGGAGGGATTCGAACCCCCAACGCTCGGTTTTGGAGACCGACGCTCTAACCGTTGGAGCTACTGACCTATGATTTTTGCACAACCGAATCCTTCGTCAAGCCTCAAGGCATCACTTTATTTTTGTTTCCCTGTGAAGCGTATGCTTCCTGTCAAACGGACAATACTTGCTGAACTCAAGCTTTCCCTGGATGTTCTTCTTGTTCTTTTCCGTCGTATAGTTCTTCCTATTGCACTCCGTGCACATAAGCGCAACCTTCTCGACCTTATCCTTCTTCTTCGCCGACATAACGCCACCTCTATCACATCAAGACAAGCCCCCGAGCGGATTTGAACCGCTGACCTCAGCCTTACCAAGGCTGTGCTCTACCTACTGAGCTACAAGGGCATAGACACGCAATTCTATATTAAACTGAAAATTGCAATCTTTGTCAAATCCTGAAGATTTCAGAGACGCCCGATAGCTGATCCATCGTATAGGAATGATGCGGATTCGAAAAAAGCGATCGCGCATCCGCCGTTTCCACGATTTTGCCCGAATGCATGACGGCAACCCTGTCGCATATGGAAGCGACCGCCCTTAAATCATGCGATATGAAAACAACCGACATGCCGGTTTCATCCCTAAGATTCAAAATCATATCGAGAATCCGGGATTGCCACACGGTATCCAGCGAAGCCGTCGGCTCGTCGGCTATCAGAAGCGAAGGACGACACGCAACAGCGGATGCTATCATAGCCCTTTGCAGCATGCCCCCGGAAAAAGCATGAGGATAACCCTTCGCCCTATCCCTTGGTATTCCAGCATTCTCCAATGCGACATAGGCTTTTTCAAGCGAATCCCTTCTGTTCAGTCCGTCATGAATTGCGAACATCTCGGCAACCTGGTCCAAAACCCTCATTACCGGATTCATTGACGAAGAGGCGTTTTGAAACACCGATGCGATTTCCTTGCCCCTGATTCTCCTCATCTCCTCGCGGTCCGCATGCAGAATGTCCCTGCCTTTGAATCTCATCGAATCGCACCCGACAAAGGCGTCCGAAAACACAGACAATCCGATTATCGACATGGCAAGCGTAGTCTTGCCGGCGCCTGATTCCCCGACAATGCCGAAAATCTCGCCTGGCATCACATCCATGCTGACGCCATCCAATGAAATGAAATCGGAACCGAACTGATTGCCATAGCCGACCGTCAGATTCCTGATTTCCAATATCGGTTGCGTATTCATTCGGTCGAAAACCCGGAATCGCTTTTCTTCCTGCGCCCTGCTCCGAGCAAAAGCATGGCGCCGACCATCAGGAGAAGGGAAACGAGCGTGTTCAGCCTGAAAAGGATGTCGTATTCCTTCAGCATCACCGCACTCAGAATCACGCCCGAAATCGGCAGCATTATCCTGTAGATGGAAATCACTGAAACATCGTTGTATTCGAGCAAAAGCGCCTGAACCGAGAATCCGAAAGCGGAAACAAGAGAAACGTAAGCCAGAAGCGCATACGCATTGAATCCTCCGATCGCGATCTTGCCTCCAAAGGCAAAGGCATAAGCCAAAAACAGCAAGCCGCCGAGAAGAAACGAATACGAACACAACGGCATCACTCCGGTCTTGCCGACCAAAGGCTTCTGAAGGCATGTGGCGATTGCCGTAAGGAAGGACGACACGAGAATGAACCCTTCAGCGGTCAGGGAAAAGGAAAAGCCGAAGCCATCGACATGATTCAAGACGACCATGGACGCCACCGCCATAATGGAAGCAACGAGCTTCGCGATATCGTATTTCTCCGTTCTGAAAAGAAAAGCAGCTAGAAAAATGGCGATGAACACCGTAGTGCTATTGATTATAGCGGCCCTCGTTCCAGGCGTTCTGGCCAATCCGATGAAGTAGAAATAGTATTGTCCGACTACCTGAAAAGCCGTGTTTATAAGCACGCATCCCTGCTTTGCTCGATTCAATATGAAACTTTTAGGGGACATTATGATTCCCGGAATAAGAAGCAACAGTCCTGTCGCAACATAGCGGATTCCAGCAAACATCATGATGGACGGAACATGGGATTTGTCGATTTGAAACATATCATACCCTATTTTGACAATCGGATATGCGCTTCCCCATATAATGCACAAGAAAAGCATTATAAGAAAAACAACAAGGCGATTAGTAAGAAACTTCTCTTTTGTCGTCATATTTTCAATACGCCGAAAGCATCGAGAATCGAGGAAACCAAGACTATTGCAATCACCGGCGGAGCAACGAACCTTATTACGAGATCGTAAAGTCTTTTCGACTTGAAGGGCGAGGATGAAAGGACCTCGCCTTTTATCCTATCGACCCCGACATGAGCCAAAATCAAAACCACCGTAAACAAGGAGGCAATGGGAAGCATGATGGAATTTGAAAGGAAATCGAAAAAGTCCAGAAATTGCATTCCTGCAATCCGGACTTTGTCCCAAATGCCATATCCGAATGCCGACATCGTTCCAAGCGCCAGCGTAATGAGGCAGACCGCGGCTATGCTTTTCCTCCTTGACAAACGCGTTTCATCCCCTACGGTCGATATGCAGGTTTCGAAAAGGGATATGGAACTGGTGAGCGCTGCCAGAAAAAACATGAAAAAGAAGCAAACGGCAACAAACTGCCCTCCCTTCATATTCAGGAAAACCTTAGGCAACGTCACGAAGGTCAGCGAAGGACCTTTTTGAAGAAGCGCATTGACATCGCCGCCGGAAAAAGCGAACACCGCCGGTATTATCATGAATCCGCCGAGAATGGCAACGCCCGTATCGAAAGCGGCAATCTGATAGCTGCTCGTCTCGATATTCACGTCTTTCTTCATATACGAACCGTAAGTGATAAGAATCCCCATGGCTATCGACATGGAATAAAACATTTGACCAAAAGCCGCAACCAGGGTCATTATCGAAAAATTGCTGAAGTCAGGAACGAGAAAATACCTTATTCCCGCAGCCGCTCCTGGCCTCGTACTGGAGTAGATTGCTATGAACAAGGCCAAAGCGACGAGAACCGGCATGAGAAATTTAGAAACCCTTTCGATGCCGTTTTCCACCCCGAACCAAATGACGATTATGTTTATGGCCGCATATATCACGAACCACATTTCCACGCTTCCT
>DMKZ01000041.1 GCA_003454065.1 Spirochaetaceae bacterium | reverse complement strand
CATCTGTATCTCCTCAACCTACTATCTCATCGATCTTGATCTGGCTATAGCCCTGTCTATGACCCTGAGTCTTCCTGTATCCTTTTCTCCTGTGATATTTATAGACCTTGATCTTATCGGCAAGCACTTTTTCCGTGACTACTTCACCCTTGATCTGCGCATTCTTCACATAAGGGGTGCCGAAGGTCGCATTATCACCATCCACGATAGCCAAAACAGAATCAAACGAAACGCTGTCTCCGGCCTTCTTACCGAGAAGATCCACCAGAATGACATCGCCTTGCCTGACCTTATACTGCTTCGAGCTGATTTCAACCAATGCGTACATACTACTCCTTCGCTGCGCAAGCGCGATTCCCTCGAAAAGCGCATGCGCAACGGCATTAATGATATTCATCGCTTAATTATTTTCAAATTTTTTTCGTTCGAAAAACTGAAAAAACTAAAAAACCCGAACTCTCTTGCCTAACGATCGTCAGGCAACGGGAAATTCCTGCCATTCACCGCATCCGCACCTTTCAGGACCTGAAGAAAAACCTAGATTTCCGATTCGTAAACGAATCTGCAAGGCAGATCATGATTTTCCTCGTTTTCCGTCCTGAAAAAGGAATTCAAAGAGAAAAACACTCTTCCGCCGGATTTCACATCCCTGATTTCGCACTCCTTCACCACATCGGGATTCCTGACGAACCTTGCCATATTGTAGCCGAAAATCCTCATGTTCGGAAATAATTCGTATTGAGGGTTCACGAATGTAGGATCATCATTCGGGTATTTGTTGCGCTGCTCATCGAAATAGGAATATGTGAACTTATTGGAAGAATCGAACTCTCCGGAAGCAATGGCTTTGAACGGAGTTCCGGACAGGCACAATGTCATGCTCGTCTTGATGCTGAATCCGTCCAAAACGGATTCGCTGCTTATAACGGATTTCAAAGCGGATTGGTAGATTAAATCCAAATCCTCCAGCATCGCCTGCGCCTCCTTCATTTCCTTCTCATGTATTTCGTTGAACGGCCTCGTCCTGACTTGGCTATCATGCCTTTTCACACCATATCGGAAAGAACCGCCTCCACCGTGGTCTGGCTCACATCCGGCAGCATGCCGCAAATCTCCGCTTTCGAGAGAGGAATCAAACTATTCATCACCGCGCTTTCGACCCTATTCGCTTTGCTGATTCTTCTGCTGACCTGTTCATCTATCTCCATTATGACGTTATCGTTTGTTTTGTATTTTCCTCCATAATCATAACCAGCCACGCCCATCATGGCCGAATGGAGATTCAATATGCTTTTTTGCCCGAATTCGATTGAGGGCACTTCTAAAAACCTGCTGTTCGAAGATGCTTGTGGATTTTCGAGATGAAAAGCCGGCAGACGTTTTCCTCAACGAAACCGCAGCAAGCAGATTTGCAATATCCGACGGAATCAACCCGCCATTTAGAAAATCGTACCCGAATCTTTTCATCCTATGCTCGCATCTCCGCACAAAGAAGGAGTTTTTGAAAACTTCCTGCATATATTTTACTTCCGTTTATGCATATAATCAATAAGATTTGATCGTTTTATGCATATTTTTCAGATTTCATTATGCAGAAAAACCTACGAGACGTAAACACTTCGTCATTTCCGACATTGGTGATAGTTTCCAGCAAATCAAAATGCTCTATGTCATTGGACTTTTCCGCCAATTCGAATCCGCTGGAACCGTTGCCGCTTATAAGCGATGCTATCATGGCCAATGCTTTATTCAGCCTCAGGATCGCAAGCGCCTCGGCTAAAGGCAATTTGCTGAATGATTCCCTATTCTCCATAACAGATCCAAACTAGAATTCACAAATAAGACATGACAGTTCTAAACGCATCCGGAAGGCATCCGATCACATCCGAAGGGAGCATGCAATATTCCGTAAGCCTTTCGCGCGCAACCCTGCCAGCGATCGAATGGAGCCTGACAGCAAGAGCAGCGGATTGCCTGGCCTCGGAGCCTTGCGACAGAAAAGCCAATATCATCCCGGCCAACACATCGCCGGAGCCGCCTTTGGCCATTCCGGAGTTTGCCGCTCCTTCATTTACATAAACGCTGCCGTCGTATGAGGCTATTCGCGTCTTAGCGCTTTTATAGACGATGACAATGCGATATCTCATCGCCAATGAAACAAGCTCGTCATCCGCAGGCGGCCTATCAAACGAAAAAAGACGGGAAAATTCCCTTTCATGCGGAGTGACGACGATATCGCACTTCGCATCCAGAAGCAATTCTGGTTTTCCAGCCAGACAATTCAATGCATCGGCGTCCAAAACCAGCGGGCATGACGACTCTTTCAGGATTTTAGCAACCAGCCCTTTCGTTCCTTCCGACACGCCGATGCCAGGGCCTATCAAAATCGCCGATGATTTCATTGCGTAGCGCATCACCGAATCTTCCGATAGCTTTGCGAACATTCCCGATTCGCTCGGAACGGGAACGACCATCACCTCGTTAAGCTTCGAAGCCACTATGGCGTGAATCTCCGAAGGAACAGCCAGGCGGACAAGACCCGCTCCGCATCGTTGACAGGCAATGGCGGAAAAATAAGGTGCGCCCGTAAGCCCCGACGAACCGGCAATGACGAGGGCGTTTCCGAAAGCGAACTTGTCAGCTCGCTCATTCCTTCTAGGAAGCAATGATGCCGCAAGCGCATCGGTCAGCACTATCTTTTCAATCGCCCTCATAACACCAGCGGTTTCGCGATGCAGCGTCCTTAAATCAGGCCCTTCTCCTTCAGCATCTTCAATGCGACTGGACGCTTGATCTTCTTTGTCGATGACATTGGGAACGGGTCGTAAGTCACTACGAGCTTCGATATCTTCTTGTATGTGGCAAGCGTCCTGTTCACTTCATCTATGGTTTTCTGTATTCTGGCAACGCATGACTCCTTGTCATCGGCAAATTGCTTGATCAAAGCATCGGGCGGCTGGACAACGGCCATTATCCCTTCGGAACCGTCTTGCATCGCATATCCGGCAATCATCACCTCCTCTACGTCTTCATAGAGTTGGAATTCGTTTTCGATCTCTTCCGGGAATACGTTTTTGCCGCCGGATGTCACTATCAGGTTCTTCTGCCTTCCAGTGAGGAACAGATAATTATCGTCATCGAGATGACCGATGTCGCCTGTGTTGAGGAATCCGTCATCATCGATTATCTCACGCGTGGCCTCTTCGTTCTTATAGTACCCTTTCATGACAATCGTGCCTTTTACGCACACGAGACCGTTGCCGTCTTCATCGGCATCCTTTATTTTCATCTCGATGCCAGGCAGCACCCTGCCGACGGAACCTAGCTTATAAGCCTCCATAGGGTTAAGAGTGGAAATAGGCGATGTCTCCGTCATACCGTATCCTTCTATGAAACTCATGCCGAGCCGATTGTATTGCTTGACGACTATGGGAGCAAGAGGTCCTCCGCCGGAAATCAGAACCCGAACATTATTGAGCGATACTTTTCCCGTGATGAAACCAAAGAACTTCTTGGAGAAATCAAAGCCGAGAATTGCCTTCATAAAAGCCCAGAAGCCCATCATGAATTTAACGAAGCCACCAACAAGAGCACCCTTGGCCCTTATACCGTCCATAAGCCCCTT
>DMKZ01000018.1 GCA_003454065.1 Spirochaetaceae bacterium | reverse complement strand
GAAGGACGGGAGCAAGCCCATACAAATCAGCAATGGGGAAGTGATAACCGACAGGTCGGTTCCTGATGCTTCTTTGAAGGCGTTTTCATTCGGCAGCGTTATAAATTCCGATGTCGTCTTGTTTCCCGCTTACATCAATGAAGTGGAAGTGCGCTTTCGGCATTATGACGGCCATTACGTCACAGGAGGCGAAACCCCTTCATTCAAATTGAAAGAGGTTTTCAAAAACGATGGCGTTACGCCCTTCAGCATGAAATGCAGGGCGTCGGACGAATACACGATACCGGATTTCAGCTCCTTTCCTGCCGAGACTTTGCTATTGAAGGATTTCAACATCCCCAGGTTTCTCTCCTCGGATGCCGCCCATGGCGACAACAGACGGGAAAGCCTTTGGGATTCCGTCACTTCGCCGCTGGGGGCTTACAGGTACGGAGATTCCAAAAGCGGCAATGTCAATACCATAAGGTGGGGGCAGACTCTATACAGGAATGCGTATATGCAGCCGAAGAGGGTTTCGCAATGCAGGGTCGATTCGTTTGAAACGAGCAATAACGCGATTCTTCTGGAGGAAGTGAAGCTCGATGACGGATATATGCCCAAATTGAGAGTACTTCCAAAGACGCCTAACGACAATATAGTTTATTTCTACGCCATATCCGAGCTGGATTTGTGATGAGCGGGGTGTCTTGCGACACGCTGACGGACGATTATTCCCTTCCTCGTTTTTTTTCGCAAATCGTTTCCAAGAGGATAAGAGGAGTTTCGGAAGCCAAATTCTATTTCGATAAGAGTATCGCCAATTTACACAGCCCTTTTTGCTTTGAATCGATGAAAGGCTGCATTTCAAGATTGTCCGCTGCGATTTCCAAAAAGGAGAACGTCATGATTCTCTCTGACAGGGACGCGGATGGCTTGTGCTCGCTTTCGCTGATGAACGATTTTCTGAAAGCAAAGGGAGTGCGGGCGGTTCTGAGGGTATCCGATGATGATGACGGGCGCGGATTGAATCCTAAAATCGTGGAGAGCGCGGTCGAATCTTCCGTTTCGCTTATAATCATGCTTGATTGCGGCAGCACGCAGAAAGAAGAAATAGCCTTTGCCATGGGGAAAGGCATTGATGTCATGGTTCTCGATCATCATCTGATGAGGAGCGATAGTCGGCCGAATTGCATCGTGGTGAACCCCAAGAGCAGTTCGTGCAACTATCCTTTTGCTGATTTGAGCGCTTGCGGAGTATGCTCGAAAGCGGTTTGGGCTTATGAATTCTCCCAATTGGACGATTACGATAGGGAGCTGCTTTTCGCCGATGCCTCTTTGACGGGTGAAAAAGGCTCGATGGAAATAATTGCGATGAGGAATTTCGTCTCAGGCGAAGTCGTAACCGTACATTTCGATAGTTTCGATAATCTTCTGAAGTCCGGTTTCATCGAGGGCATGAAGGGCAGGCGCCTGTTCGTTCTCGATGACAACGCGCTTTTCCGGTTTCTGTCGGATAAGCTTGAAATCCTATCCTTGAAATCGATTGCCGGACGCATTTCGAATGAAGCCGCATCCGGTGATTTGAATCGTCTCTTCGACAAGTTCAGGAATCGGATGATGGCGTCTCGTCCCGTCGAAGTTCTGCTGTGGCTATACAAGAGGTGCTACTTGCGCCTTCACCCTTCGATTGCGGGCGATTGGCTGAGATTTTTGGATTTGGCTGCGATATCGGCGATTGCGGACATGGTCCCGATGCGAGAGGAGAATCTGATATTGGTCAAGCTCGGACTTGACCAGCTGAACAAGCGATGCAGGAAAAGCCTTTTGGGATTTTTGTCCGTGAAAAGCCTTTGCGAAAAGCGCATCGATGAGAATGACGTGGCTTTCAGCATAGCTCCTGCCATAAACGCTCCATGGAGAATGGAAAGGGCCGATGTGGGACTTCAGCTGTTTTCGCAATCGGATCTGAACATCATAGACATATTTTCGCGCGAAGCATTGGATTTGAATGATAAGAGGAGGTCATTCTGCAGGAACTTCATGGACAGGATAAGGGATGACGTTCTGAACAGCATAAGCGAAAGCGGCGGAAATCTGACATGCATAGTATCGGGCGAGCTTCCGCACGGTCTTACGGGTTTGGTGGCTAACGCTTTGAAAAACGAATACGGCATAGCGGCGCTGACGATATCGACTAAAGGCGGCGCAATCACCGGTTCGCTGAGGCTTGATGCGAATGCGGCGGAGGCTTTGGCCGAATCGTCATCGCTTTTGTCGGATTTCGGAGGGCATGCATCGGCTGCCGGATTTCGCATCGACAGCGAAGATAAGATTCCAAGTCTGATATGCAATATCCGTAAATACGTTGCAGCGCTGCCGAAAACAAATGTCGTGCAGAGCGAATACGATATCGAAGTCAAATGGCAGGATATTCCGGATGATGTTTTCGAACAGCTCGATATGGTATCGCCTTTCGGCATTGGAAACGAGCTTCCGCGCATAATGGTATCGGGAATCAGCCCTGCTTCATTCGACATCATAAAAGGGAAGGAGCGTCCGCATCTGCAAGCCGCGCTTTCAGTCAGGAACGGCTTTTCCATCCAATGCGTTTTCTGGAACAAGGGCGATATGCTCGCTCAAATCAATAGTTATGAGAGCGTAGATGCCGTTGCGGTTCCCAGGAAATCCTTTTTCAAGGGGAATTGCAAGAGGTATTTCGAGATATTGGAAATCATAGGGCGCTTCTAAGGAACTTTTGACTTCTAAGGAATCGCCCTGAAATCAGTTTTGAAAAAACCTCGCAAAAAAGTTATATTTATTTTTATGAAGAGAGCGTTATCATTCCTAAGCGTTTTGCTTTTTGCCATTGTCGCATCGTGCGGCGAAGGCACATACACCGTTACTTATAGAAATCCGTTGAAGAGCAGCGATATCAGATATAAGACCACTCAATCATCCAAACCGATGCAGCTTCTTCCGGCTACGGAATTCGGTGATAGCGAATCCGGAAGGAAGCTTATGATGTGGTCCACCAGACCCGATTCGACAAAACGCGATAATACGCCAAGGAGCGATTCCGAAATATTCAACCCTGAGAGTCCGGACGATCTTAATTTCAGACCGTCTTCGCTTTATAACGGACGCAAGAGCCTGACATTGTATGCGATATGGACCGAGGGCCTGGCAGGAATCACATACGATGCCAACGGAGGGGTTTTTCCGGATGGCACCAGTCAGAAGTCGGAAGACAAGAAATACGGCACGGTTTATCTAATACCGTCTGAAAAGGCAGGTTCCGGCAGCATAATAGCCGGGATAAGGGACAAGACGGGCAGGACTTTTTTGGGCTGGAATACCAAGAAGGTGTCGCCTGAAGATGTGGATACGGTAGATTTGGACGATTTGTATATAGAAGGCGATAGATATGCCGGAAACGGGGCGCTTATGCTGTATGCCGTGTGGGGAACCGAGCATCACAACATAAAATACGTGCTGAACGAAGAATCCGTAGCTAAGAGAGTGGCTGCTCGAAACGATAACGGGTTTTTCAACGAAACGGCCTCTTTTGCACCAGGCGATAAGAAACTCGGCTTCATAATGGCAGGCTCCGAGAGCGGCACCAAGCTGAATGGAGAGCCTCAAATGAAAGGCAGCCGTTTCGTATGCTGGGCTACGGATCCGGATAGGGATCCCGAAGATTTGGACAGCGATGGGTTTTATCCGGCGAATAGCATGTATGTTGAGATTGCCGATATTACGCTATATGCGATTTGGAAAGAGCACACGTATGTCATCACTTATGTGCCGGATCCTGACGGTTTTTATGATGAAGCAGGCATATCAAAGAACAAGGAGTTCAACGGATATACGGATTTCGCCTCGTTCAAAGGCGCAAGACAGATAAAGCATTACTATTCGCCTTTGAGCATATCGGCGCCGCCTGTTGAAAGCGGAAATTCGCCTATTCCGATTCCAAATTGCGAAGGATATGAATTCAGAGGGTGGAGAAGAAGCGAAGATCTGCTTTTCCCTGCGAATGGGGTGTTGACGGAGAATAACAAGTTCACATTGTATGGCCAATGGGAGGAAAAGGAAGTAACCTACACCATGAACTTCGTAGATGGCTATAAGCCGGTGACTTACGAAGAGGCAACATCAAAGAATAAGGTCACTAAGGATCTGCAATGCATTTTCGAAGACAGGGGGATTGCAGCGGATTCGCCGTATCGAGCGAGAGGCGTGACATCGGATGCTCCGGCTTCGATCGTTCGCCGATATTTGTATTGGGATCAAAAGCCCTATCGCAGCGAGCGTTTCGTTTCCACGGAAGATGTGACTGCGATCTCAGGCTACGCACAGGAATCCGAAGGGTTTGATTTTCTTGGATGGACGGTGGTGTTCGGCGATAATAACGACAATGAAAACGTCAGTCGGAATAGAATCGTCTCTTCCACGAAGATTATGCTCGATACGTTTTCCAAGTCGTCCGCCGACGAACCTAACAGCAATCAAGAGATTCTGAGCTATGACAAGAAGATATACAGCAGATGGAAGGAAAAGCAAGTGAATTATAGGGTAGGTTTCTCAACCGGAACCAGAAACAGCTATATTAACGATAATCCGCTGAAATCCGTAATTTCGAACATGCCGTCGGAATTCAACTTGGAGTACAACTATTGGGAGCACTTGCTGTTTAACAAGGATGTCGTGACGTTGACTCTCACCAATCTCAATAGATGGATACCGGCTTGCACCGGATTCACTTTTGATTTCTGGTCGCTTGATTATAGCGACGACGACGTTGCGAAAAAGGTTGACAGCGCAACCGGAATCAAGCTCAGCCATTTTACGCAGAATACCGAGAATGTCGATTATTCCACAGGCATTTTCGCCAGATGGGCCGAAGACGAAGTGGAGTACAAAATCAAGTTCAGCGATGGTACGACAAATCGATATAATGCATTCATGTCGGCGGAGCCTGATAGAGTGACGAGCGATTTGCCGGATGATGTTGTATATAGCGTGAAATATTGGGATAGCTATCGGGCATGGGATCCGGACGTCGAATCGGATGATGTTCGCCCTATAAAGGTAGGCGGGCTTGAAGATCTTACCAAGCCTACATATGAGCCGTTTGAAACGTATTGGTCGCTGTCGGATAGCGCTGATGGCAATGAGGTGACATCCGATACCGAATTGCCGCTAACGGATTTTGCGGAAGATGTTGCCAATGACGAATACTCGATCACGCTGTATGGCCATTGGGGGAAGCCTGTGATAGGAAAGACCATGTCCTTTGGACATCACAATTGGATAATCATCGGCTCTAACGAGACCGATCAGCAGGTGAAGCTATTCCTTAATGATGCGACTGCAAATTCCGCAAAATATTCATCGGACGATCTTTGCGATGTGAATACGTGTGATGGCAACCACTGGCAGATACAGGATTGGAAGAGGAGTTCCATCAGAAACTTCATAAACAGTACGGAAGACACTGGCTTCTGCAGCACTTTTTCGGAAGAAATGAAGAATGCCAGGATAGGCAATCAGACTACTACCGGAGGGAAATATCCAAGCATTACTGGTGCGGATGATGACGATTATCTTTGGCTTCCGAGCGCCATCGAGATGGAAGGACTTGCGGCTATGCTTGACGAAACCAATGCAAATTATAGCAAAACGTTCAGCGATAATGTCGCCAAGTGGGATTCCATGATGTGGCAGAGGGATAATAATTCTACTACAAAGCAAACTGGCATTTCAATCGCCAAAGACATATATTCATACACTCTCTGCGCTTTGAATAGCACTGGAGTGACGAAGAATCATGTGGAGACTTCGACTGATATCGGCGTGACCGATTCGAGTTCAAAGCATTCCTACAGGCCAATGGGCTGGTTCAGCTATGCTCTTGCAGATGAGGAGTGAGGGGTTTTTCCAGCGGGAAGGACGCATCTGACAGGTTCGGGATTTGAGGCTTTCGGAAGTAGCGCCCTTATGCTTTTTGCCGCTTTTGGATCGCTTCCAAATCCAATTCGATTTTTTGCTTGATTATCGATATGGAAATGGCTTTTCCGTTTTCGGATTCAACTAAAACGCCTTGGATTTCAGGTTCCTCGAAGGTATCTTTCGAGTAGATTATTTGTCCGGTCTTCTCTTTTTTGATTTCTATTTCGGTATATAGACCGCCTACGGACATGAAACTGCCGCATCTGCCGTTATCGCTTATGTATGCAGTGCCTTTTTGACTTACGCAGGCATCCGCCGTCAGAACCTTCGTGTGCGTTCCTATTACAGCCGTCGCTTTTCCGTCGAGATAGCGGAACAGCGCTTGCTTTTCGCATGTTGCTTGCGCATGGAAAACCACGAATATCGTTTTTACTCCCTGTTCTTCGATTTTCTTCAGCGTCCTTTCGCACGTTCCGAACGGGGATGATGATCCGTACATCTTCATGTCGATTTGACCGATCAGATTCATCACGGCTATCTTATCGCCGTTGAAATCCATGTAGCGCAATCCGTATCCCGGAACTTCCTTGCCGCCGAGGTTGAGTGGCCTGAGCACCCTAGAGGTAGTCGTGATGAAATTGACCATGTCTTTTTTGTAGAAGATCTTTTCTCCGCCCGTCAGCACGTCGCATTTGTTTCTGAAAAGCAATTTGGCGCCATCTTCGGTCAAGCCATATCCGCCAGCAAGCCCTTCCGCATTTGCTATTGTGAGATCCCTATCGATTGATTTGAGGCCCTTGATTATGCAGCTCAATCCGCATTTGCCGACTATTTCGCCCAAAAATAAAGTTTTCATAGGAAAAAATGAGGCCGATTGGGTTTGAACCAACGACTTCTACCGTGTGAAGGTAGCACTCTTCCGCTGAGTTACGGCCTCAAAAACAAAACGTGATTAAGTTTACTTTTGAAAGCCATGCTTGTCAAGAGCCCTTGAAAAAAATGGCATAGTCGGTTAGGATTAGAGGAATTATGGAATTAGACGTGGAAGACATGCAGCTTTTGTGTGAAAGGGATGATTCGAAGATATACAAGGACGGCGATAGATATGTGATCACCAAGGAGAAGAAAGGTCAGATTCTAAGCGCCACCGATTATCCGATCAAGGATTGGGAGCTTTGTCCTTGGGATTGCCACAAGAAGTCCGGCTACAAGATTGTGGATATGGATTTTATGAGCAAGCTTTATGACAAGCTCGTTCTCGGCAAGAAGCAGGAGACGCCGGAGGAGATAATCGCAAGGAACAAGGAGATCAGCGCCAAAAGAAAAGCGGAGGCCAAGGCTGCTAAAAAAAAGAGCTGATTAGAAGGCTGATTAGAAGGGCTGATTCAAGTGCGGGTTTCCTTAGGATACGATAGGCATATCTTAGTCGGTGCAACGAATGGCATCGTAGTGCTGTCCGGCGTCAAGTTCGCCTGCTCCTTCTCTGTCGTGGCGCATTCTGACGGGGATGCGGTTTTTCATGCCGCTGCGGATGCCATCTCAAGCGCTTTCCTGAACAAGACCATCGGCGAGCTTTTCCCTGATACAGATGCCAAATGGAGCGGTTTCGACAGTTCATTTTTTCTTAGGGAGGCGTATTCCAAAAGCGGAAAACCGCCCATTGAAAGCCTTGACGTCGTAGTCGTTTCCGATCAGATCATGCTGCGCGATAGGATCGGCGAAATGCGAGCGAATCTGGCCAAGGCATTGAATATTGATTGCGATAGGATAAGCATGAAGGGCAGGAGAAAAGAAGATGCCGGAGCTACGCCTGCCATGGAATGCTTTTGCACGATTTTATTTTCATGAGGCTTATTGTTTCTCAAGGTTTGCTGTTCCATGAAATTGATTTCCTATAACGTCAACGGCGTCAGGTCCTGCATGAAGAAGGGGCTCGCCGATTTTCTCTTGAAAGAGAATGCCGATATCGTAATGCTGCAGGAGGTGAAGGCTTCAGCGGATCAGGCTGATTTGGGCGTGCTCGCTGAAAAATACGAAGTCATTTGGAATCCTGCTCGAAGAAAGGGGTATAGCGGAACCGCGCTTCTTGCTAAGAACGAGCCGATTGGCGTCAATTTCGGCATCCCTGATTTCGATGGCAACGAGGAGGGGCGTGTGATTGCGGCGGAATTTGATGATTTCTTCGCCGTTTGCGTTTATACGCCTAATTCCAAGGCGGAACTCGCGAGATTGGATTACCGTCAGGAATGGGATGCCAAGTTCAGCTGCTACATAAGCTTGCTTTCAAGAAAAAAGAATGTCATTTGCGCAGGCGACTTCAACGTCGCTTATGAGAAAATCGATTTGGCGCGTCCCGATTCCAATCATTTCAACCCAGGATTCAGCGATGAGGAAAGGGCGGGCTTTTCCAAGATTCTTGAAAGAGGCTTCGTCGATACATTCAGAAAGCTTTACCCCGAAAAGCAGGAATATTCGTGGTTTTCCTATAAGACTGCGGCTCGCGAAAGGGGAGTCGGCTGGCGCATAGATTATTTCCTCGTTTCACAGGGAATCGCCGATAGGATTGAGGACTCATATATCATAAATAGCGAATATTCCTCCGACCATTTGCCGATTTGCTTGATTTTGAAATGAAAATCAACTATAATTGAGAAGTTTTTTCGGAAAGATGTCCGAGTGGTCGAAGGTGTCAGACTCGAAATCTGATGTAGTCTCATAGGCTACCGAGGGTTCGAATCCCTCTCTTTCCGCTTTTTTTTGAAGGTGATGCGTCTGCAGGTCCTTTTTGCTTGGAGAGATGTCCGAGTGGTCGAAGGTGCACGATTGGAAGTCGTGTGAGGTTTAAAAGGCCTCCGAGGGTTCGAATCCCTCTCTCTCCGTTGTTTTGTTTTGAGGTTTCCCTGAAATTCTTTTCTTCGCGCTGGCTTGCCCTTCCGAACCACTATACCCATCTCGGAAATCGGAAAT
>DMKZ01000109.1 GCA_003454065.1 Spirochaetaceae bacterium | reverse complement strand
CGAAGGCCTTCACCTTTTCCGGAAGGTCTGGCACTTCGTCTACGATGCAGTGGCCGTATTCCTTCCCGTACATGTGCAGTTCGCTTCCCTTGATAAGCTTTGCGATGGTTTTCGCGCCATCGGGCAGTGTCACTTTGTCGCCTTCGGTTCCTAATACCAGGGTCTTGCATTTGATCTGGCTGACCGATTCGGACAAATCGAATGCCAGACAGCTTTTTCCCAAGATTACGAATCTTTTGAGAAGAGCGTCTGAAACTTTCGATATCATTTTGACCATATCGTTTTCTACTGCCTTCGCTGCGGCAGGCGAATAAATGCCGTTGATAACAAGCATGGCCAACGTTTTTTTATCCTTCTCTTCGGCGGCGCGAACCCAGCGCTCGATAGTTTCATAGGCTTGTCCTTCGACTTTGCAAGTGGTAGCGCATAGCACTAAGGCGCTTACCATGTCAGGATGGTCTACGGCAAGCTGTTGGGCGATCATTCCGCCTTGCGAACTGCCCAAGACGACAGCATTTCCTATCCCTGCTTTATTCATTGACTTGGCCAAGTCGTTTGCAATATCCCTGATGCTGTATTCTCGGGGTGGGGACATAGGTCTGTCGAAAAGAGTTATGCGGAAATCTTCGGTCAGAGCCTTGTATCTTCCCGCTACATAGGCGGCTGCTTCGCTGACCGGAGCTATGGAGAGTCCCGGCAGTATTATGAAATCCTTTTTTCCGTTTCCGAACGAGAAGTATTCGACTCCGTTTTGCTCATCTGTGAAAATTTTGATTGCTTCCTGTTCTGCAGCTTTGTTATCGGATGCTATTGTTTTCATTTGAATATTGTAGCTCTACTTGACGTTTTTCATCAAGGAGCGTCGCCGGATATGCGCGCCCCTCGCCGGAAGGCCATTTGGATAGGCGTAGAGCCTAAAGATGCGATTAGTGAAATGGCGAAATATAGCATCTTGAAACAACAGCAATGCCATAGCTATAATAGTTTGTGTTGATAGCAGGGACAGTTGGGTGTGCGCTATGGATTGCATAAGTAAAGGGCGCTTCTAAAAACCTCAGAGCCCGATTTCGCCTGATTCCTTTCGGGTCTGAAAACCACCGAATACGAGAAGAAGACAAGAGGCGCCGAATTATATCCGTACAAGTGCGAACGCTGCGGTAAGTATCATTTGGCACCGGTAGCGGATAGGATCAACCTTGCTAAGAAAGCTTGCGGTTGCGTTTCCTCTTCGGGCGAAAGCAAGATTCTATACAGCACTTTTAGGGACGCTCTGAAAGCGCAGAAAAAGATTCAGACGGAAAAGAATGTCAGCCTAAGCATATACGCATGCCCTGAAAAAAGAGGATTTCATCTCACGCACAAGCAGGGCGATCGCGGAATGTCATATATGTCGACAGAATCTTGCAGTAGCAGCGGAGCGGCTAAACCCGTGAAGAAAAGTACATCTGCGAAAAAGAAATCCGTCTTCGGCTTCCTCCGGAAATTGTTTTCCAAGTAGTTTTTTGGATAGCAGCCTTATAATAATCCTGCCGCTAAATAGGGGGGGGTGGGGGTAGGCAATATCTCGTTGTTATGCCCATTTGATTTTTTAAAAAGCAATGGTAACACTTAAATTACTATGAAAAAGGCTATTGTTTTACTAACTGTTTTTTTGTGCGTTTTCACGTTTGCCGCATGTTCGAAAAAGACCGGATCGGCCGACACGGCTGGGAAGTCGGCGAATGCGTCTAAGACTGATGTCATAGTTTTTGCGGCGGCGAGCCTCAGGGAATCCATGACTGCGATTAAAGAGAACTACGAGAAGAGCAATAATGTCAACATCGTCTATACATTCGATTCTTCGGGAACGCTCAGGACGCAACTTATTGCCGGAGCGGATTGCGATATTTTCGTTTCCGCAGCCTTGAAGCAGATGAACGACATAACGGCGGGAAAGAACGATAAGGGAGCCGACTTGGCTGATACTTCCACGATTTTCAATTATTTGGAAAACAAGGTCGTTTTGGCAGTTAATGACAATAATCCCGCGAATATCAAAGGGTTCTCGGATTTGGCGAATAGGTTGAAGAATGGTGGCAAGGTTCTGCTGGCAATCGGCAACAGCGACGTTCCCGTCGGAGCTTATACCAAAAAGATATTCAAGTATTTCGACATAGACGAAGATGCGGTCGCTTCTTCCTTAACTTACGGCACTAACGTCAAGGAAGTGACTTCTCAAGTCATATCTGGCGCTGCTGACTGCGGCATCATATACCAGACGGACGCTTTCTCCGCAGGCTTGAAGGCGGTCGAATGGGCGACGGCCGATATGTGCGGTCAGGTGATTTATCCTGCTTGCATCCTGAAGGGTAGCAAGAACAGGGCGGAGGCTGAAAAATTCTTCAAATACTTGAAGTCTAAGGAAGCCTTGAAGGAGCTTGAAAAAGTTGGATTTGTTTCCGCTTTTTAATTCCGTTCGCATTTCATTTTTAAGCACGGTCCTGGTTTTTTTCACGGGATTGTGCTTTGCATATTATATTTCGAAGCTTCCCCGCATCGCCAAAGGGATTTTGGATTGTTTTCTGACGCTTCCGTTGGTGCTTCCGCCAACGGTCGTCGGGTTTGTTCTGCTGATTACTATGAGCCCTCGGAGTGCAATCGGCGGTTATCTGATGAACAATTTCGGCATCAGGATGGTCATGGTCTGGCCTGCTTCGGCGATTGCGACGGCCGTTGTCGGTTTCCCCCTCATGTACAGGGCTGTTCGCAGTTCATTCGAGGATTTCGATGAGGATATAGCCGATTGCGCGCGTTGTCTCGGAATAGGCAAGACGAGGATCTTTTGGCGAATAAGGGTTCCGTATTGCAAGAACGGCCTTATTGCCGGAAGCGTTCTGGTATTTGCAAGAAGTCTTGGCGAATACGGGGCATCCAGCATGGTGTCAGGCTACACGCCCGGAAGGACGGCCACGATTTCGACTACGGTGTATCAGCTTTGGCAGGCGAATGACGAAGCTCTTGCAATGAAATGGATATTGGTTAACCTGGCCATTTCGTTCGTCATGCTGGTTTTCATAAATGTTTTCGAAAAAAAGAACACGCATGCGAAGTAGAGGAGGTTCTGGATGAAGAAAGTTCGCATAGAGGATGCGATAGGTTTGCCGCTTCTGCATGATGTGACGCAGATAACGGATTCCTTCAAGGGGGCGAAGTTCAGAAGGGGTCATATCATAACAGCCGGCGATGTGAACGTATTGCTTGACATGGGCAAGAAATATGTTTATGTCTCCGAAGAAGGGGATAACCTCGTTCATGAAGAGGATGCGGCCAAGCGGCTTGCTGGCATAGCTAAATGCAATGGAACGCATTTTAGCGATGTGTCGGAAGGCAAGATAGTGCAATATGCGGATGCAGACGGTCTCCTGGTAATTGATGTGGGTCTTTTGAATGAATTGAATGGCATTGACGATGTTACGATATGTACGCAGAGAAATCATTCGAGAATCAGAAAAGGAGACAGAGTCGCTTCGATGCGGATAGTTCCTCTCTGGACCGATGAGAAGAACATCACTGATGCAGAGAAAGCGGCGAATGGGAAAAGGCTTTTCACCCTTTGCGAATACAAGCATAAGAAAGTCGGAATCGTGATAACGGGGAGCGAAGTGTATTCGGGAAGGATAGAGGATAAATTTCAGCCTGTTCTGAAGCGCAAATTGTCGCAGTTTCCTCATGAAATCGTCGGCATTGAGATTTGCGATGATGACGAGGAGATGATAAGAAACGCTTGTATCGGCTTGATGGGTAAAGGTGCTGATTTGCTGCTGCTGACGGGCGGGATGAGCGTCGATGCCGATGACGTTACGCCCGATGCGGTCAAGTCGCTCGGATTCGAAATCGTCACGTATGGCGTTCCGTCTCAGCCCGGGAACATGACGCTTATTGCGTACAAGGGGGCGATCCCTGCTATTGGAATACCTTCTGCGGCAATATCTCGGCCGACTACGGTTCTCGATGTCATTCTGCCATCGCTGTTTGCGGATGTTCGGGTAACCAAAAAGGATGTGATTTCAATGGCGAACGGCGGTTTGTGCAGTTTGTGCGACAAGGATGGCGGGCGGTGTCACTTTCCGAATTGCCATTTTGGAAACTATTAGGAGGAAGATAAGATATGAAATTAAGTGCAAGAAATCAGCTCAAGGGAAAAATCGTTTCCATAGACAAGGGCGCAGTGAACGGAATTGTCAAAATCGACATCGGTGGAGGGAATGTCATTTCTTCGACAATCTCTCTTGCGGCAATAGCCGAGCTTGACCTCAAAGTGGGCAAGGAGGCCTATGCCGTAATCAAGGCGACTTCGGTTATGGTCGGCATAGACGACTGAACCCCTTCTTGCAACTGCTCGCCTGCAAAACTATAATTTTTATAACTAGGTCATTAGATTAGTCTGATCGTGTTGTGAGGCGAGGGAAGCATGGGCATTTATGTTAATCCAGGGAATATCAAGTTCAAAGAAGATATAAGCTCTGAGATATATGTTGACAAGACCATGCTTCTGGCATTGCTCAATTCGAGAATAGGCACGAGAGACAAGTATTTGTGCGTATCGCGTCCTCGTCGCTTCGGCAAGACTATGGCGGAGCGCATGATGGCGGCGTGCTATTCGAAGGGTTGCGATTCGCGCGGGCTCTTTAAGGACTTCAAAATATCATCGGATGTAAGTTTTGCAGCGCATTTGAACAAGTATAATGTTTTGCATATTGATATCAACAGGTTCTGGTCGCAATACGGCAGGAATGCAATAGGGATGCTTCATCGGATTGTCAGGAAGGATTTCGCCGAGACTTTTCCGGATTTGAAGTTTGATGATTGGGAGATTCCGAATTGCGTGATGGAGGTTTACAGGCGTTCCGGAATTCCGTTTGTCATAATGTTCGACGAATACGATGTTTTTTCAGAGACGAGCAGGTCCCACAGGGTGTCGCACAGGATTATTTGAAATTCCTGAATGTCCTTTTCAAAAGCGATGATATGTCCGAAGACATAGCCTTGTCATATATAACTGGTATTCTGCCTATAATTCGTGATAAAGCTCAGAACAAACTTAATAATTTCGAGAAAATAACGTTTTTGAATCCTGGGCGTTTTGTGCAATTCACCGGTTTCACAGAGGAGGAGGTTAGGTCATTATGCCGAAAGCATGGCATGGACTTCATAGAGTGTAGAAATTGGTATGATGGGTATAATGTCAAAGGAGTCGGCATTTATGCTCCGAAATCAGTTGTATGCGCTATGTCCAACGGGGAATTCAGGCCGTATTGGAATCAGACTTCGCAATACGAGGCGATACTTGACCCCATAAAAGCCGATTTTGATGGCATGAGATCCGATATAGAGTCGATGGTTTCAGGTGGGGAAATCGATGCTGACACTTCTTCTTTCATGAATACGCCTGATAAGCTGAAATGCAAGGACGATGTGTTTACGTATCTGTGTCACCTGGGTTATCTCGCTTATGATTCCGATACCGGTCGATGCCGCATACCCAATCGTGAGGTTCGTGGCGAATGGGCGAATGCTCTTGCCATGAGCGGGGATTATCAATTCGTTGCGCGCATGATTCAGGATTCGAAAAAGTTTCTGAAAGCAACGTGGAATGGTGATGGAAAAGCTGTGGCCGATGCACTTTCCAAAACGCATGAGCACCTTACGAGCCCTCTATCTTATAATAACGAGAAGTCTTTTCAGTCTGCCATTCGGCTTGCTTTCTTCTATGCGGATTGCTACTACACCATTATTTCGGAATGTCCTTCGGGAAAGGGCTATGCCGACCTCGCATTCATTCCGTACAAGCCTGATATTCCGGCTATGGTCGTTGAACTAAAAATCAGCGATTCCGCTCAAACTGCACTTGATCAGATACGCCGCAAGCAGTACTTCTCAGGATTGGACAAATATGCCGGCAATTTGCTTTTGGTCGGAGTTTCGTACGATAGGAAGAGCAAGAAGCATTCGTGCGTCATAGAGAAAGGATAGGAGCGTCGCCGGATATGCACCGAATATGCGCATCCCGGAGCGAAAACCAATTTGGATAGGCGCGAAGCCTTGTCCTGCATTGGGCCTTCCGACCAAGTCACGCCTCTCCACCGCTTTTCTGGCTCCGTGGCTCTGTCCTGTCAGTCGAACTTCCGGACATAGCCTGTGTTTTTGAATTATCATTCACCAAACTAGTCAAAAGCGAATTTCCACAACAGCACAAGCAAAAAAGACACGAAACGTTCTCGTAGTAAGCCTTAAAACTTTCATACCGGCGAATTAGCAAGCCATAGTAGCAACGCTGCGTTTTTTCGCGGCATGAACGAACAAAGCCCCATAATCCTTCATAATGGTGTTGGAGAAAAATCATCATTCGGGGGAAACATGGGGTGCGATCATATTGCCATTTTCGAAAGGGAAAGCATATTGTTAGGAACCTTGCAGGGATCGTCCGTTGCGAAAATCGCCGAAAGCCTATCGAGAAGCAAATCTACTATCTCAAGGGAGCTGAAGGGAAACTCCCAGGATGAAAGCTGCTCTCCGATTATTGCAGGCAGCAAATGCAAGCCAAGACGAAAGAGCTGCAAAACGGGCAAGAAGCTTTCTGATAAGACACTGCGCGATTTCGTCGCAGACAGGTTCCTGAACCGCCAATAGCCTCCTGAGGAGGTTTCAGGGAGAGTCAAGGCGGAAACCGGCGATGGGAAATTGAGTTGTCGCGCTATCTGCAGAGGCGTAGAAAGGGCAAGAACGATGATAAAGGAGGCCCTTTCGAGATAGACTACGGCATGGAGCGAAGACCTGTTGGAGCAGAATCGAGGGAGCGAATCGGCCGCTGGGGAGCCGATGCCGTTCTCGGCA
>DMKZ01000114.1 GCA_003454065.1 Spirochaetaceae bacterium | reverse complement strand
AGAAGCCCACCGAAGCCGCCGTTGCCGCCCTTATGGCCGGAGATTCGAAGTCTTATAACATAATCCTCAACCAGGATGCCGCTAGTCCGGGAGACAGGGACAAGATTATCAACGAATACTACAACAGGTATCAGTTCTACGAATACGAGAAGATGAATAATGACTGGCTTGCAGCGCAGGATCAGACTAATAATGCCAAGCTTGATGCTTTGTATGGCGATGTTCCTGCTCCCTCTGAGGACTCTGGGGAGGCCGTCGTAAGCAATAGGAACTATGTGGCTGAGGAGACGTACGACGGTACCCCAATTGACGTGGAGGTGCAGGTGGCTCCGTATGCATTCGGCTTAGTCCTGTATCCGTATCGCGTCGAGTTCCCTGCTACTGACGGCACGGGTAAGGTGGATGCGAATGTCACTAAGAGCGGTGTCATGGCGTATAGGTCAAGCTACGGACTTTCGATTTCGCTTGGCATGAAGTGGAGAATAATAAACAACAAGGATTTCCAATTCTTCGCCGGCGGCAGAGGAATGTTCCAGCTTTACAATACGCCGTCGTTTGATGCGTATTCCATATTCGGCGAAGTCGGAATAGGAATTCTTGGAATAAACGCTTATCTCGGAGCGGGTGTTGACTTCTCCGGAGCATACAACAAGAATGTCGGATTCGCCGCCTTGCTCGGAGTGGACTATACTCTTAAGGTTACCGAGCATATCGGATTCGTCCTTGGAATCAATGCGAACCTCGGAGTTGCGAAGAATGATACCGAAAGGTCGCAGGCGGCTGATATAAGCAAGGGTCTGTATCCTGGCGGAAGTGCTGTTATCACGACGATTTCGCTTTCGATCAACCCGTATCTTGGAATCAAGGTTCAGTTCGATGGAAGGACCGTGAGATATAGCGAGAGCGTTCCTGTTCCGGAAAAGCAATACAAGATTCTGGTGGATAGGGGTGATGATGCTGCGCTTGCGGATCCGCTTGATGGAATCTCGTTTGACGATCTGGAAGGAGCGTCGGAATCCGAATGAATGCGTTTTGCATTTTGATTTGGAATGTGATATGATGAGAAAGCTAATTCGAAAAGCGGTTCTGCTTTTCGAATTGCGGCATAGGAGTGTTTATGAAGAAATATTTTTTGTGTCTCTTGCTCGCTTTGTGCGTGCTTCCGATTTCGGTTTTCGCTGCTGATGACAACGATGATATGATCTTGGTGGCTTCATGGATGTGGAAAACCGATCCGGAGATCAAGCGTTTCCGCTATAAGGTCAACAACAACGATCCGGCTTTCTGGGATCATGTCGTGAATGGCGATGTTACGTCTTATAGCATCAGGGGCGTAAAGAAGGGAGAAGTTTACACATTGTATCTCCAGCAGTCTTATGACGGTATCAATTGGAGTGAGACTGCCGTTTCGACAATCGAGGTCCAGTAAATTCTTATTCGCTTGGTGTCGTGTTTCAGAAGGCATGGTATCAAGCGAAATTTGATTTGCCGTGGGTTGTTGGGTATGAGCAGGAAGTTGTTGAAGTATTTCATATTTGCAGTTGGATGTTTCGGGATGTCGTCGTGCATCAACTTGCGTCATTACACTTTCAAGCTATCTACATTCGCAGGATGGTTTTTCTGTCCTGGGTTGCAGGGCGAGAGTGGAACGAATGATGGCTATTATAAGGACTACGAATCCTTGATAGCCGCCTATAAGGATAGATACGATGACAGCGTTCCTGTTTTCAAAAAGGACTACAGTTATGTGGTTCGGCTTTATCCGCAATTCACTTTTTACGTCCCTGAGGGAAGCGATATAAGAAAAGAGGCTTTCACAAGGCGACTTAGCCAGATCGGCGATACGAGTTCGGCAATGCCGTTTTATGATACGGTCGATGCCGAGGGAAAACCTCAGCTGACGGCTACTTACAGGCTTACTTCGCTTGTCGAGGACAGTAAGTTCTGGTGCTATAATCAGAATATGGTTACCACAAACGTAGTGGATCAGGATCTGTCTCTTATGCTGGTCAACAAAGAGTTCGGATCTTTTGAAACCGAATGTCTGAAAAGGTATAAGTGCTGGGTGAATGACAATGATACGTATGTCAGGCAAATCGATTATGATACGCTGACCTCAAGTGAATTCCTGGCTTCTCAGCTTGATACGAACGATCCTAGTTGCTTCCGCCCTGACACGGTTAAGTTGCTTGTCTTCGTTTATGACAGCTTGTGATGCCGGCAGCGTTTTTGCTGCTGCGACGGTTTTTAGAGGCGGTTTTGCTTGCTTTCCACAATCAACGCTTTGGAAGATATTTCGGTATCGGGATTCATGAAAGTATTCATAAGAACATTCGGTTGTCAGATGAATGAGGCCGAATCCGATTATCTTTCATCGGCCATAACGGATTCACTTGGTTTTGACTTGGCGGATTCTCCGTCGGATGCTGATTTCATAATTTGCAATACATGCTCTGTCCGTCAAAGCGCTGAGGAACGAGCAGAAGGATTCATATCCCAAACCAAGGGAGAGTCGAAGAATAGTTCCAAGATCATCCTCACCGGATGCATGGCATCCGATTCGAACGAAGATTTGAAAATCAGGTTTCCTTATGTGGATTATTTCGTTCGGAATAATGATAAGGATCGTATAGTCGATATTTTAGCTGCGGAAAGCGAAGGCAGAGAGCCATGCTATGACAAAAGCGATTCCTACGAGTTCAAGGAAAACTATCGCAATCGGAACGGGTGCTTTTCGTTCGTCCCGATTCAGAACGGATGCAACAACTTCTGCTCCTATTGCGTTGTCCCATATACTAGGGGCAGGGAGGTTTCGCGTGATTTCCATCAGATCATTGATGAGATCTCAATGCTGGACAAAAGCGGCGTTCGAGTTGTAACGCTTCTCGGACAGAATGTGAATTCGTACAGATGCGGTTCGAGGAGGTTCAAGGATCTCGTCGGCGCGATCGGGGGGATTCGTTTTCAGAACATCAAGTGGATATACTTCGATTCGCCCCACATCAAGGACTTCAATTCCGAGCTTTTCGATATGCTTGCGTCGTCGGATGTCTTTGCCAAGTCGTTTCATGTTCCTGTACAGAGCTTTTCAACATCGGTGCTCAAATCCATGAATAGGCATGAGACTCAAGACGATATTTATGCATTCTTTGATTTGGCGAAAAGGAAAATGCCCGACGCAAGCTTCACAACGGATATAATGGTCGGATTTCCGACTGAAACGGAGAATGATTTTCATGCGACGCTTGATGGCGTCAGGAAAGTGTCTTTCATAGATGCTTTCATGTACTACTACAATCCGAGGAAAGGCACTGTCGCTTATTCCGCCTATCGCGACCTTGATTTGAATTTGAAAAAAGCACGTCTTATGAAGTTGATAGATTTGCAAGGCGGCATCTCGCTTAATGTCAGAAAATCGATGTTGGGAAGGGAATTCGACATTGTTGCTTGCAAAAAATCGCGCAAGGACGATAGCAAGGTATTGTGCTATACCGAGGGGAATTGCGCTGTTCTGGCAGACGAAGGCAAAATCAGCTGCGGGCAGGTAGGCCGATTTGTTTTGAAGGAGCTGGTCGGCAGGACGTTTTTGGCATAATGCGTTTCACAATCGGCTTTTATTTGAGGGAGGATG
>DMKZ01000078.1 GCA_003454065.1 Spirochaetaceae bacterium | reverse complement strand
AGAACAGGCTGCTTTCCGATTTCCTGGGCGATCTGCTGGACTTTATTCATCTTGAGATTCTTTATGACGAGCGAGTCGCCTCTTTGCAGAACATCCGGGCCGTCGTCGTTGAATTGATAACTCAAGCCGTCTCTGCCTTTCTGATTGGAGGCGACAAGCGTGATATCCATTCCTATCACTTGGTTCTCCGGAATGCCGAGCTGATCGCAGACAAGCGCTCTGCACAACATCCTATCCGAACCGCTCACCACATAAACCGTAAATCTGCGGTCTATCAGATAATTCACGACATCTATCATGGGCTTGTATATGCTGTCGGAATACTTCAATCCTGCAAAGCCTTGGGCATCCGATTTGAAAAAGTCCTTGACATATCCTATGAACTCGTCCGGCGTCAATCCGGCAAAAGCCTTCGCCTGGGCATTGGCATGAATCAGATCGAAACCGGACACTTTCGGCGTGGAATAGGTCTTTCCGGATTCCCTGATCTGCATGGCGACCTTCTTCAACTCCGGACTAGCCTCGTAGTTCTCATCATCAAGACAGCGATGCTCCAAAAGCAAATACTCCAAATATTCGGGGAACAATTCTCCGCATAACGTGCCATCCATGTCGAAAACCGCGATCCTGTCCTTCACCGGTATGAAATCGGGAGAATTCCTGTCGGTCACGTTTTCGACATACCCCTTGAGAGCGTCAAGCGATGCGCAATCGTTCCAATTCCCGAACCCTGAAAATCTCCTTGCCGTCGCACAGGAAGCGAAAGCAACGCATGCTGCGGAAAGCAGCATCGCAACGAAGAATCCCGAAAAAAATCTCTTTTCAATATTCGCTTTCATTTTCATTTTCTTATCCATATTCCAATATCACTCCTTGATTTTGCTCGTGATCAGATTTGATTGACCGTTCTTACCATTATCACACGAAGACGATATGGCGCCGCAGCACGTATCATCATCTTCCGCCACCTAAAAGCTCGCGCCGGCTCTCTGCAAGATCGACCAGGAGCTTCTCAGTCTTTTCCCAACCGAGACACGCATCCGTTACGGATTGGCCGTAGCATGTGCCGTCCTCGCCCTGCTTGCCGTCAACTATATACGATTCTATCATAAGGCCTTTTACAAGCCTTCTTATGTCACGGCTGTATTTCACGCTGTGCATGACTTCTTTGGCGATCCTGACCTGTTCGAGATATTGCTTTCCGGAATTAGAGTGGTTGCAATCCACTATCACTGCGGGGTTGACGCAACCGGATTCCATGTATTTGCCGTATAAGCGGATTATATCCTCGTAATGATAATTGGGTATGTTCGCTCCGTTCTTGTTCACGCTGCCTCTCAATATGGCGTGGCATAGCGGATTTCCGAGGCTCTCAACCTCCCAGCCTCTGTAGATGAACTCATGGCCCCTCTGCGCCGCCTTTATGGAATTTATCATGACGGTAATGTCGCCGCTCGTCGGATTCTTCATTCCCACCGGAATATTAAGGCCGCTCGCAGTCATCCTGTGCTGCTGGTCCTCCGAGCTTCTGGCTCCGACCGCAACATAGCTGAGGAGATCCGACAAATACCTGTGATTCTCAGGATAGAGCATTTCATCCGCACATGAAAAACCCGTTTCGTTTATGGCCTTGATGTGCAGCTTCCTTATGGCGATAAGGCCTTTAAGCATATTTTCGTCGCCGGATATGTCGGGCTGATGCAGCATGCCCTTGTAGCCGGACCCGTTCGTGCGCGGCTTGTTGGTATATATTCTCGGAACAATCGTCAAAACGTCCGAAAGCGACTCGCGAAGCGGAATGAGCCTCTTTATGTAATCGATGACCGCATCCTCCCTATCGGCGGAACACGGCCCTATGACAACCATGAACTTGTCCGATCTGCCTTCGAATATGTCCCTGATTTCCTTGTCGTTCCTCTGCTTGGCCAGCCTGCCTTCCTCGCTGACGGGATACATGGCCTTGATTTCCTCGGGAAGCGGAAGCTTCCTTTTGAATTTCATATTCATACGCTCTTCACCTCTTTGTCAAATAGCTTTCTTCTTTTGCTCGAAAGCCTCATCATGCTTTTCATCGCCTCCATGTCATCGCTCGCCACAGCCTTGCGCAAGGCGGAAAACTGATTCGCGAACAAATCCATCTGCTTCAAAAGCTCGTCTTTGTTCATCATGAACAACTCCGACCACATCTCGTCGTTTATATTCGCAATGCGCGTAAGATCCCTGAACGAATCCCCGCTGAAAGCACGCAATTCGCCGGTTTCCCTGCAAGTCATAAGGGAGACTGCTATGCAATGAGTCAGCTGCGAGAGGAAACCTATCATTTCGTCATGATTTTCCGGAGATAGCACCGAAATATTCCCGAAACCGATTATACGGCCAAGCTCCTTTACGTCCTCTATAGCGCCGGCGGTGTTGGCGCTTGTGGGGGTTACGATGTAATTGGCGTCCTTGAACACCTGCGGAGTCGAATTCTCCACGCCTGAAAGCTCGCGTCCTGCCATAGGATGCGCCGGCACGAATTCCAAATCCTTCCTGAGCATGGATTGAATGCGATAGACTATGCTCGATTTCACACCCGTAACATCCGTTAGAAGCACCCCGGTCTTGAGGACATGCTGATTCTCGGAAATCCAATTCACGAAAGCATTTGGATATAGCGAAAAAACGACTATGTCGTATTTGGAGATGAAATCCTTTGAAATCTCAGTCGTCCCTTCGCTTATAATCCTCTTGTCCAATGCGTAATCAATGCTTTTGCGGCTTCTCGTCAAGGCACCGACATAATACCCCTTTTCCGTCAAGGCAGCAGCGTATCCCCCGCCGATAAAACCAAGCCCTACTATCAATATTTTCTTATCCTTGGAAATGCTCACACCTTATTCCTATTTCCCCAAGCTTCTCGAAAAAATCCGGAAAGCTTTTTCCGACCGCTTCAGAACCCTCTATAACGCCGCCGAACTTGGTCAGAAGCACCGCGAGCGCCATGACTATCCTATGGTCGTTGTGACCATCCAAAGGCACGGCAGGCGCATGCAATGCAGCGTTTCGAACAAACACAACATCATCGCTTTCGTCTATTTCCGCTCCGAATTTGCGAAGCTCGGCAGACATGCATGCTATCCTATCGGACTCCTTCATCCTAAGCCTTCCGACCCCTGTGAAGACAGCGCCGTTGTTCGCAGCCGCAAGCATGAAAAGAACCGGTCCCAAATCGATGCAATCCGATATGCATATCGTCGGCATCTCATTGCCGGCAAGAAGCGGAAACAGCTTTTCATAAGCCTTATCGCCCTGCAAGGAATCCGCTTTCAAGCCATCGACAATCACTCTATTCGCGCCGCCAATATAATTAAACGCCTCGAAAAAGGCAGCATTCGAATAATCGCCCTCAACCATTCTGATGCCGGACCGATATTTCTGCCCGCCCCTTATTCTGATTTCCTCGCCGGAAAAAACGACGTTTATCCCGAACATCGAAAGAACATCAATGGTCATGCTTATGTACGGAAGGCTCTCGACATCGCCATCGAGAATGATTTTGGAATCGCCCTCTCTAATGCTAAGGGCAAACAGAAGGCCCGTAACATATTGACTGCTCGCATTGCCTGGAACAACGAACTCACTTTCGGTCAAGCGACCGCAGAATGAGAACGATTCCGACTCATGGCTGAAAGACACGGCATTGCGCTCGAAAACCATTTCATACGCATCAAGGCCGCGCGACATGAGCTTCAAAGTCCCGCGCATGGTCACACGACGAGCATGGTTCAGTTCAAGCGCAACAGGAATCAGAAACCTGAGCGTGCTTCCGCTTTCCCTGCAATCGAGGACAAGCTCGGATTCGGATGCTTGCAAGCTTTCCAAAGGTTCGAACAGCACAGCGCCACCACGAATGGAAAACCTTGCGCCCAACCGCCTCAAGCAATCCAATGTAGCGGCGATATCATCGCTAATCGCTATGCCGGAAACCCGACACGCCCCGCCACTGCCCGTCCGAGCCAAACTCGCTAGAAAAGATGCGATAAGCAGCCTATGCGCATAGCTTTTCGAAGGAGGCGCGACAATTCTGCCCGATACTGTTCCCTTTGATATGTTCGTGTTCATTAGAAGTCATATTATAGCAGTTTGCGGGAAATTAACAAAACTCGGCGGAATGGTGTCGCCCCTTTCAAAAAAAAGGCGCTGCTTTCAACAATTACATGAGATGAAACGCAAATTATTTCGCCGAAGGCCTTGGCCTGTGCCGCAGCCTTTCTCAATGCCTTTCTCAATGCCTTTCTCAATGCCT
>DMKZ01000149.1:8185-9422 GCA_003454065.1 Spirochaetaceae bacterium | reverse complement strand
CAGCATCCGATGCGGAGCCGGAATTTGTGTTCAGCATGCCCATAGAGGCACAAGAAGGGTATGTCGGATTTGTTCCGGTCAAAGACAGATGGGTGGAGCCTTTTCCCGAGGACATGGAAGATCAAAGCGCCATGCCGGATGTGCGGAATGCTTTTCCTCCATATAAGTCGCCGGAATTGCTGACCGTTTCCGAGGATGCGTTGAAGAGCGCGGAAGAGATTCCCAAGAGCGCATTGTCTGATAATGTCATATATGTCGGACCGAACGGTGCCAAGGTCATATATCTCGGTCCGAAGGATGACGACGATATAAAGGACAGTTTGAATTCGGCGCTATTGAGTTTCAAGCCATCTGATGAAAGCTTGCCGGAATCAGCAAATGATAACCCTCCGGATTATGCTCATGCCGATGAGGACGCTCTCGATGATCTTGCGCGAGTTCTTGAAGAATCGGACGATTGGAGCAAAAAGGAATCGTCATCGGCTCCGGAACGCGAGCTCGGTTTCATACCGATGAAGGATAGGTATGTGGATCAATTCCCCGAATTCGGAGAAGTCGATGAAGATGATTCCGATTTCGTGCCTCTTGATAACGATATTTTCGACAGGGAGGCGGAAAGATGGCACAACCTTGAACCCGAATCAGAGATTCCATCGGCATTCGAGATGCCGTATGCGTATCATGATGAGTATGACGATGAGCCTGTTTACGCGGACGATACGCTTGTTTCCGGAGATGAGCCTTGCGAGGGTAGCTCGGATGGTTCCGATTCATTCGGAATTGTTCCTTCAGATTTGAATACGGTTGATTTGGATTCTTTTGATTGGTCGAAGCCGTATGATATCAATGACTACTATACAACGCCCAATTTCAAGGACTCGAATCGTCTGGTTGTTCCGCAGGAATGCGAGGGCCAGCAAGCTGTAGCTTCGGAGAATGCCATATCATCCGCACTTCCCAGAAGAAAGTGGTGGGAGGATTTTTGTCCGGAGGATGCTTCGGCAGCTGATAATTACGGTCTTCCTGACTTTGTGGATATGGATAATGTGGATGTTCATCCGGAAGAGCCGGCAGAAGCCTTTGAAGACTCTGAAACTCCGATCGATATCGCAAATGAGGGGATTCCGGAGAAATGGTATGATGATTTCGAGTATCCATTAGGCTCCGCCATGTCCGAGCCGGCCGGCGATGCGGCGTACGTCCCGTTCGAGGTGATGTCGGACGGCTTCGGCGGCGC
>DMKZ01000149.1:970-8135 GCA_003454065.1 Spirochaetaceae bacterium | reverse complement strand
ACGGCGCCGAGCCGGAGGCAGCCGGCGATGACGGGCGCGATGCGGCGGAGGGCGTCGTCCCGCCCGAGCTCTACGAGGCGCTCAGCGACGGATGGTGCGGCGGATGTGGCGGAGAGGGGGAGGGCCTGGCCTTCGCCCCGATGCGCGACAGGTTCGCCGAGGACTTCCCCGAGCTCGAGGGCGGCGACGCCGACGACGGGTATGACCCGCTCGAGTACGCAGGCGACGCAGAGCAGGCGCTGGCGTCCGGCTCCGACTGGCTGGTCGGGTTCGACGCGATGGACGACTACTGGGACGACGAGGGCGAGGAGCCCGGCGCCGACGGCGGCTACGTTCCGTTCGAGCCCGCCTCCGGCGGCTTCGGCTCGTCCGACGGCGCAGGGCCGTACGCCTCCGGGCTGCCCGACGGCGGCTACGAGTACGCGAGGCTGGATTCGGCCATGCCCGAGGAGGCCGGCGCGGTTGAAGATGCCATCGAGCGATTTGGCGCTATCGACAATGCGGCCGATAACGAGGTGTTCCCCAACGATGCGTTTGCGGAGGCATGGGAGGTTGAGCAACCTAAAAAACTCGAAGGGTTCGGTACTGGTGCAGTTGATTCCGATGAGGTTGGCAATGCCGATAAGTGCGTTTGGCTGACATTGATGGACGATGTGTGGAACGAGCTGGATGGAAACGGTTCCGATTTGCCGTACGATTATTTCAAGCCCATCGAGGATATTTACGTTCCATTCGAATTTGTCGATAATAGCAATAAGATCGAACATGACGTTTCGGATGATAGGACGCCATCGGCCCATTTGAAGAATTGGTGGGATGACTTCACTGAAATTTCCAAGACGCTGTCTGCTCCCGATTACGGTAGGGAAAGCATCTCCAGAAAATTGCCTGAGTTCAGGAATATAGACGATTTGACCGCGTTCTTCGGAAACGATGATTCTGACGAAGTCTCCATAGTCGAGCATATTTCCAGCATGTTGAATATGGATGACTCTGAACTACAATGGTGGGAGGATTTCGAATATAATCCGTATTTCAACAGTCATCTCAGGAAGAGTCCGACGGAGATACCGTTCATCTATCTCAGGGATTTGATCGATTCAGGGTATGTCGTCAACGATAGGTCGTATGTCGAACCCGATGCCGCAGTTGATTTCGTTTTGCTTGGCGACGATGAATATCTGAGCAATAGGAATGCTGAACAGGAAGAAGCGATTTCCGATGATGCGAATGAGAAATATCAACAGCAAATATCCGGTGAAACTACGGAAGATCGTTCTGAAATGCAAAATGCATCTGAAGGCGTTGTACTCGATCAGGAACATGGTCAAAAAGATGCCGCCGAACCCGCGGCCCGCAGGAGCTACTACGAGTTCCGCGACCAGTCCGAGGGCCCGGACGACGACTACCGCATACCGCTGCCGCTGACGGCGCCGGACTTCAGGCCCATCTCGAGGGTGGTCGTCCCTGACGACGGCGAGGACGGCGGCGAGGCCGTCCTGCCGGACGAGGCCGGGGCGCCCGCCGAGAAGTGGTGGGACGACTTCGAGTACGAGCCTTATGTTCGTCTCGATGTTGATAGGTTGATACCATTCATATTCTTTGAAGACAGCGAAGAGTCGGAAAAAGAGGGTGCTTTCAGGGATGAAAATGCTGATATAAGCGGTTTCGTTCCATTCGTTTTCTTGGAGAATCTCCGAAAGGAAGGCATACCGGCTAACATTGTGGATAATTATGCGCTTCCTCACTCTGATGCGAATAATGCAACTATCGATTCATCGGATGAAGAGGACGATATTGAACAGGGCGATGAGGCCATGACGGAAGATGCCGCTTCTACTGGCTTTGTTTTCGACGATGTTGACGAGGTGATTCCTGCTGATGACTATTTCGAATCGTATGCTGACGAAAGCGAACAGATCAAGGATGAATGGCTGAGCAATGAGCCTTATGAGCTTTCAAACCCGAATTCCGCTTATTATGGGCTGATGTCTGACTTCGACGATGCGTCTGAATTGGCCGAAAAGCTTGCAGGATTCGATGCGGGTGAAGTTGATGAACAGGATGACAGCTCTGTCGGTGATGATGAGAAATTCAAATGGTGGGACGACTTCGAGTACGAGCCAGGAGCCGCATCGGAATCCGTTTCGAATTCGAGTGAGCAGCCGGAAGCTTCGGAAGCTGATGCGATTCAGGATGAAAAGAACAATGAGGATGAAGCCATAGTCGTTAATACCATCTATTATGTCAAGCCGTTGGACAAGGATGTTGAGAAATGGTGGAAAGGGGTTGCACAAAGCTTGAAACGTGAGGAAGGCCTCAATCTTTCCGCCATCAATATGGATGTCGAACCCAAGGAAGCCGTGTATTATGACAATACGCTTGAGGAGATATTGCAGCAGGATATCGACTTCGCCGTTTCGACCGGAAGCGAACTGACAATAGCCAGAATCAAGTCCTCCAAGATGGATGCTTTGATGGAGACCAGATTCATCGATGCATTGACTTATTCGATGGGTGATGATGTCAAATGCTTCATATTCAATGGCGTGAACAAGAAGGAAGCCCAAAATGCTTTGAAATTGATGAAGGCCGTTGACCCTGAAATGGAGTATAAGGTGTCTTCGTTGTCCAAGAGGGTGAATTTGAAGAGCAAATCATTCTTGAAAGAGATAATGTAGATCGGAGGGAAAGATGAGTGTTTATGAGGATTTGAGAAAGGATGGAGTGTCCGTTGCCGACATATTGCTTCCGAAAAAAAACGTGGATATGAACAAATGGGCGGTGATAGCTTGCGATCAGTTTTCAAGTGAAAGGGATTATTGGCAAAGAGTCGGAGATTATGTCGGCTCGCAGCCTTCTGCGCTTAATATCATTTTTCCGGAGTGCTATCTGGAGGATGGCGATAAGGATGATAGGATACGGAAAATAAATGCGAAGATGCATGAGTACCTTCAGGACGAGATTTTCGATACCTATAAGGATTGCTTCGTGCTTGTGGAAAGGAAAAGCGCTGACGGAAAGAAGCGGCTTGGCTTGATGGTTTGTCTTGATCTCGAAAACTATTCCTATGAATCCGGATCCAAGACACTCATACGCGCAACTGAGGGAACGATTGTAGATAGGATTCCTCCTCGCAAAGCAATCAGGAAGGATGCCCCTATGGAACTTCCGCACATAATGGTTCTGATCAATGATAAAAAAAGGAGCATAATAGAAGCCCTATACGGCAGGAAAGACAAGCTTGAGAAGCTTTATGATTTCGATTTGATGATGAATTCCGGCTCTGTCAAGGCATGGCTTGTGAACAAGCGCGAGGATTTGGAAATAGTGCGCGACGGTTTGGATGACATGCTGAAAGGTATCGATGGCAATAATCGACTTCTTTTCGCGATGGGCGATGGAAACCATAGCTTTGCAACGGCAAAGAGCACATGGGAAGATATCAAGGCATCGTTGCCGGAAGTGGAGCGTGCGAATCATCCTGCTAGATATTGCCTTGTGGAGCTTGAGAATATTTTCGATGAGGGATTGCTTTTCGAGCCTATTCATCGGGTGTTTTTCGATGTGGATGTCGAAGTTTTCGATGATGCGCTCAAATCAGTGGATTCGGGATATGCCAAAGCAAGCGCGGCAGATGTCGATTCGGCGTTGAAGTCGGTCAATCGGGAAGACGGTAAGGTTCATTTCGCCATTGGAAAAAACGGAAAATTCTTCGTTTACTCGCTTGACAAGGCAAAGGCGGTATCGGCTCCGAAAGCAATACAGGTTCTTATAGACGAGATCGTTGGGAAGAGGAAGATCGGCAGAATAGATTATACGCACGGAGTGGAAAGCACCATTTCAGTGGCATCGAAGGGAAACAATTTCGCCGTTCTCATGCCGAACATATTCAAGGACGATTTCTTTGATGCGATTTTGAGGGGAGGGGTTTTCCCTAGAAAGACTTTTTCCATCGGAGAGGCTTCTGAGAAAAGGTTTTATATCGAGGCGAGGCTGATCAGGCGATGAGGCCGCGTTCGATCGGCAGATGTCTGACTTATCTAATGATTTGGAAATGCTATGTTGGAATTGAGTAGAAGAAATAATAAGAAGCATTTGGTGACTTCCGCATTGCCTTATGTTAACAACGAACCGCATTTGGGAAACCTTCTGCAAGTCTTGTCTGCGGATGTGTTCGCCAGATTCTCCAGGCTTAAAGGTTACGAGACGCTGTACATATGCGGAACCGATGAATATGGAACCGCCTCAGAGATGAAGGCCCTTGAAGCCGGAGACAGCGAATATAGGCTTTGCAGCGAATACCATGCCTTGCACTCCAGGATATACGAGTGGTTCAATATATCGTTTGATATTTTTTCCAGAACATCGGAGGCTGTTCATACCAGCTTCACTCAAGAGATTTTCAAGAGGGCTTACAGGAACGGATATATTGTCAAAGTCACAGAAAAGCAGTTTTATTGCAAAAAGTGCAAGAAGTATATATCCGACAGGTTTGTCAAGGGCGAATGCCCATCGTGCGGATCAAGGACGAATTCCGATCAATGCGACATATGCGGTTCATTGATAGAGAACGATAAGCTGATTGATCCCAGATGCACTATATGCGGTTCTTCGCTTGAATTGAGGGAAACTGATAATCTGGCCCTTGACATGCCTAAGCTTAAGGATAGATTGGAGAGTTTTGTCCTATTGGCCGAAAAGGAAGGCAGATGGCCTGCTAATGCAATCGGCATAGCGAAGTCGTGGCTCAAGGAAGGCTTGCGGGAAAGAACGATAACCAGAGATCTGAGATGGGGGATAAAGGTTCCTTTGCGCGGTTTCAACGACAAGGTGTTCTACGTTTGGTTCGATGCATGCATAGGATATATTTCGCTTACGGCGCTTTGCACCGAGCGATGGAGGGAATGGTGGATGAAACCGGATGCGACCGACCTCTATCAGTTCATAGGCAAGGACAATATTCCTTTTCATGCTTTGATTTTTCCCGCAACTGAATTCGCCACGGGTTTTCCGTTCGTCATGCTCCATAGGCTTAACAGCAGCGAGTATCTGACCTTTGAAGGTGGGAAATTCTCCAAGAGCAGCAACATAGGCGTTTTCGGATCCGATTGCATTGATTTCGGCTATAGTTGCGATATTTGGAGGTTCTACCTGTATTACAACAGGCCCGAAAAGAGCGATAGCGATTTTTCTTTTGAGGATTTTCAGGAAAAGGTGAACGGACAGCTTGTCGGGAATTTCTCCAATTTAGTGAATCGGGCGTTCGTTTTCTTGCGCAAGCAATATGACTCGGTAGTTCCGAGATTCGGCATAGATGAGGATTTCTATGATTCTGTCCGAAAGCAGATAGTGAAAATCGACGGCTTGTATGAGGATGTTCAGATAAAGGATGCGTTTCATGAGATTTTTGCCTTATCGGACATGCTGAACAAATATTTTCAGGATAACGAGCCATGGAAGCTTTTGAAATCGGATCCTATCAAGTGCGGCAGGGTGGTCAGAACGATCATACTCGGCGTCAAGGATTTGTGCATTCTCATGTATCCTTACCTTCCCGATGCCTCCGATAGGATCGCCAAGGCCATGTCGATTCAGCAATCATGGGATAAGCTCGGCGAGGACATTTCCTTTGACGAGGCATTTCTGCCGTTGGAGCATTTGTTCGAGAATTTTTCCGATGAAGCCGTGAAATCCGCGAAGATTCGTTTCAATTCGACGGATGTGTCCGAGACCGCCAAAGCCCAAGGGGAAAAGGATGCGCAGGAAGCGGCCGAGAAGCTTGCCGCCCGCAAGAAGGCGGAACGCGAGGCAGCGCAAAGAGCTGCGAAAGCGGCAGCGGAGAGGGAGGCTCGCGAAGCGGCCGAAAAAGCGGCGTGCGAAGCCGAGGCGGCTGCAAGGCTAAAGGCTATCGAAGAACGCAAGGCTGCTGAAATGGCAGCTCGCAAAGCCGAGGAAGAAGCCAGGCGCAAGGCGGCCGAAGAACAGGCAGCTGCCGAGAGGGCTGCCGACGAAGCTGCGAAAAGGGCGGCATTTTTAGAAAAGATACGTAGAGGAGAGGAAGCAGTGAAAGATATAAGACTCGAAGGCGAGAGTTATGCCGAAGCGTTTAGAAGGCGCGTGTGCCTTAAAGTCAGCAAGATCATAGAAGTAAAAAAGCATCCTGAGGGGGATAGGCTTTATATTCTGACTTTGGATGCCGGCGAAGAGGAATCCAGAACGATCATCTCATCCATAGTTCCGTTTTACAAAGAGGAAGAGCTTTTAAATCGCAACGTCTTGCTCGTTGCCAATCTGAAACCTGCGAAATTCCGAGGCATCAAGAGCTGCGGAATGCTTTTGGCGGCTAGCGACAAGGATGACAAGAACCATTCCACATGCGAAGTCCTGTTCGCTGATGAAGCGAAAGTCGGCGAGAACGTCTATCCGGAAGGAACCGTTTCGGAAAGCGACTACGGCACGTATATCAAGCCTGACCAATTCTTCTCCATACCGTTTTCCAGCCATAACGGCATAGTGGAGGTGGATGGAGCCAAATTGATATCTGAAAAGACGGGCATAACGATAAAGTGTTATAAGTACGGCGAAGGAAGCATCGGATAGAACCGGCGGATGATCGCATTGCGCTTCTGAAAATTTCAGCGCTCGATACCGCCCGTTGGCGTAAAATGGATGAAATGATTTGCATGGTTGGGAACGGATATGGGAAGAAGAGGTGAGATTTTTTCTTCAAAGCTGGTTAGGGACAGAAGAACTTATTTTTTCAATGTGCATGAGAATTTCGGAAATGCCCTGAGTCTCAGCATCGTCGAGAGCAAGAACACTGTCGAGGAGAACGTTTTCCAACGCCAATCGGTATTGGTTTTTCAAGAGGATCTTGATGATTTCCTCAAAGAGATGCAGAAAGCGATAGATGTCCTCAAGCAGGAAAAGATGAACCTTGGCGTTGACGATGAGAAAAGCCGCAGTATTTCGGATCACGGCAGGGAAGTCAGAATCGATGAAATCAACAAGAAGCCTTCATCGGCAAGGATCGAATCAAGGATGACTCCGGAATCGCAGACTGCATCGGACCGGTTGCGAAAGAAAAGGATAATGATAAGAAGGGCCAAGGATGAGCAATAAGCTGGTTTTCTACAATACGCTTAGTCGCTGCAAGGAGGAG
>DMKZ01000149.1:0-917 GCA_003454065.1 Spirochaetaceae bacterium | reverse complement strand
AAGCCGATAGAGGAAGGTGTCGCGAAGATGTATGCATGCGGGCCGACGGTGTATAATTATGCGCACATCGGAAATCTCAGGACGTATATTTTCGAAGATGTTTTGAAGAAAACGCTTAAATTGAGCGGCTGCAAGGTCCTTCATGTGATGAATATAACGGATGTAGGGCACTTGACAGGGGATGGCGATGACGGCGAGGACAAGATAGGCAAAGCGGCGAGGGAGAGGAAGAAGTCGGTTCAGGAGATCGCCGAATTCTATACCAAGGCCTTCATGAATGATATCAAGGAGCTCAATATAGAATTGCCCGATGTGGTTTGCAAGGCTTCCGAGCATGTCGGAGATATGATCGAATTGATAAGGAAGCTGGAGAAAAGCGGTCATACGTATGTGTCGAACGGGAATGTTTATTTTTCGATAGACACCATAGGCGATTACGGCAAACTCGCCCGTTTGAAATTGGATGAGCTGCAGTCCGGCAAAAGAGTCGGCATTGATTCCGCCAAAGCTAACCCTAATGATTTCGTCTTGTGGTTCACTAAAAGCAAATTCCAGAATCAGGCTATGAAGTGGGATTCCCCATGGGGTGAGGGTTATCCCGGATGGCATATCGAGTGTTCTGCGATGAGCATGAAGTATCTGGGCGAGCAATTCGACATCCATTGCGGCGGTGTGGATGCCATACCTGTGCACCATACCAATGAAATCGCGCAAAGTGAGGCTGCAACAGGAAAGAAGTGGGTCAATTATTGGCTCCACGGCGAATTTCTCCTCTCGGAGAAAGGCAAGATGAGCAAATCGTCCGGTGAATTCACAACCCTTTCATCTTTGAAGAACGCGGGAATCGCTCCTTTGGCATATAGGTATTTTTGTCTTCAATCGCATTACAGGAAGCAATTGCAATTTTCTGAAAATGC
>DMKZ01000032.1 GCA_003454065.1 Spirochaetaceae bacterium | reverse complement strand
GATTCGGCGCTTTCATCCTCCGAACTTCTGAACGACTAGCAACGATATTCCAGCGCAAATGTCCGAAACATTGAAATCTCTATACGAATCGGGTGTGAAATCACTAGAAAGCGATAACGGCTGGAACGATAGGATGACAGCACGCTTGGATGCCTTGCTTCTTCTTCTGCATTGCACCGAAAAAACCAAGGAGCAATTCTATGCCTATCCGAATACAATCGTTAGCAATTCGATTGCAAGAAAATACGCAAATCTCTTGCACAAACGCAAAGAAGGCTATTGCACTGCAGCGCTAACGGGCATGAAAGGCTTTTACAAATCCACATTCATCACAAGCAAGCACACCCTTACGCCACGCCCGGATAGCGAATCGCTTGTGGAGCAGGCTATCAGCCATGTCAAAAATCTGTCATCTCGCAATAATCCGATCCGAATTCTCGATTTATGCACAGGCACCGGTTGCATAGGCATCAGCATTGCGAAAGATCTCGATGAAATGGAACGAGGCTATATCCTGACTTTGACCGATATAAGCCTGCGCGCATTGAGAATCGCCAAACTGAATTGCGATCGGCTGCAAGTCTATGCGGAAATCCTTCAAAGCGACCTGTTCGCGAAAATGAAAGGCCGCAAATTCGATATCATAACAGCCAACCCCCCCTATATTCCGAAAAGTATTTGCAAATCGCTTGCAATGGAAGTCCAAAAAGAGCCGAAAGCAGCATTATTCGCCAAAGATAACGGAATGTTCCTCATAATGAAAATCATAAGAAACGCCCGCAAGCACATGCTTCCTTCCGCTTGCCTGATAATGGAAATGGATCCCCGCCAAACCGAAAATGCTGCGAAATACGCCGCAGAATGCAATTTCATGCAAACGGAGACATTCAAAGACCTATCGGGAAAAAACAGAGGCATTAAGATAGCAATTTGATGCCAAACCCAAAGGTTTATGCTGAGGCGGCGGCCTTCTCCACCTCCTCAATAGTCATCCCAAGATTGTCCTCGGCGGAAAGTCCAGCCTGCAGCATTCTTCCGGCACTCTCGACTTGGTTGCTTTTTCTGCCTTTTAGCTCGCCTTGAAAAGAATACATTTTTGCAGCGCGTCAAGCGCCGTCCATGCCTATGCGCACATTATAGCATGGGCACGGGGCGCTATGGGTTTTTGGCGTTTTTGCTGTCCGACGATTTCTGACTTCAATACGAGGATACCAGGAACAAATACATAGAGGAATTGAAGTCGAGAATGGGGAACGGAATGGTGAAAGTGATCACCGGAATAAGAAGATGAGTACGAACACGGAATAAGCATGATAAGACTGGAGGATTTTCTCCTCGACGATGCGAAATCTATTTGACCGGTTTGGAATTGCGTTCCCAGAAAACGCCGTCCTCGTAGCCTTGTATGGACTTGTCGCTTTCCGCCAAGGAAAGCCGCTTTTCAGATAGCAGGCAATATTCCTCTTCCATTTCTATTCCGCAAAAATGCCTTGAAAGCTTTTTTGCGACCACGCAGGACGTTCCGCTTCCGCAAAACGGATCGAAAACGATGTCGCCGAGCTCAGAGGACGCTAGAATCAGCTTTGCGAAAAGCTTCTCGGGTTTTTGGGTTGGATGATCTGTGTTTTCAGGCATGGACCAGAACGGAACCGTTATGTCGTCCCAAAAATTCGACGGATGCGTGATTCTGAACCTGCCGTCCTCCGTTTCCGTCCAATCCTTCGGCTGACCCTGCTTGCGATAAGGAGCGATCACCTTCCTTTTCATCTTTACGGAATCGACATCGAACCGGTAGTCTTTCGGATTCCGAACGGCGAACCATATATCCTCCATCGAATTCTTCCAATTCGTCTCCGACCCTCTCCCCTTTTCACGCTGCCATGTTATGCGATTCAAGACGGTCAATTCCTTCGATATCACGCGCTGCATCGACGACGAGCATTTCCAATCGCAGCACACATATGCAGAACCGTCTTTCTTGAGCTTCCGGCAAACGGACGGAAACCATGAGGACAAATATTCCTCGTATTCTCCTTCGCTTCTTGCCGCGAACCTGTTTCCATTGAATGTTTTCGATAAATTGTATGGCGGATCTATGATAATCAAATCCGCAAACCCATCGGGCAAACGCTCGACAGCCTCCATCGTATCGGCATTGATGATCGAATCTACGGGAATCTCACCGCTTTTCAGATCCGCTATATGCAGCAAACGTCTTTTAAGCGCGAGGACTTCTGCGGGCTCCAATATCAATGTTCGGTTTCTTCCGGCGCGTTTCGTTTCCATAATTAAAAAGCAGGCGTTTCCGCCTGCCTGTGCATGATGTTGCGGCTATGCAGCGACCGGAGTCCCGCCTTTGCCGGAATCACCGTCCTTGCGGATTCGCAGAAAATCGTAAAGCACCATGCCGCCTACGAGAATGAGACCAGTCAGATCCGTAATAAGACCAGGCACTATCAACGTAAGGCCACCCACAAGATATGTCGCGCGCTCGATATAGCTGTTGTTGCGCAACACGTATCCGGTGAGAGCCGCAGCGACTCCGAAGATTCCGATTATGGACGTAACGACTATCTGAGCCACTTCCCAGAACCCGCTTATGTTTTCGAAAAGCATCGACGGACTGTACGCAAATACGAAAGGTATTATGAAAGCCGCAATAGCCAATCTCGTCGCTTTGATTCCGGTTTTCATCGGATTGGCCTTGGCTATGGCGCTTCCCGCATAAGCCGCCAAGGCGACAGGAGGCGTTATGTCTGCGACTATTCCGAAATAGAACACAAAGAAATGCGCCGCCACCACAGGAACTCCCATGCTTATCATAATGGGAGCCGTCGTGGAAGCCATGATGCAATAATTGGCGGTGGTAGGCACACCCATTCCGAGAATAATGCAGCTTATCATCGTGAGAAGATAACCGATCAGCTTCATGTTTCCAGCCACACCGACAATCTTATTTATAAGAACCGAAGCAAGTCCGGTTACGGTAATGCATCCGGCTATTACTCCGGCGATTCCGCATGCTACGGAAACCGTTACAGCGGATTTGGCGCCAGCTTCCAAAGCCTGAAAGACTTTTTTCAAATACCTGACGTTCGAATCCTTAAAATCCTTGCCTTTGCGCACATCCGGATTCGCATACCCCACTATTATGGCAAACGCAATCGATATGGCCGCGCTATATTGCATAGTTCTCACGCCTGTGGAGACCAAGACCACCAGAACGATAAGAGGGATGAGCAAATACGATTTCGCAAGCAATGTTTTCCACGGCATCAATTCGCCTGTTTCAACTCCCTTCAAATTCAGCTTCTTGGCTTCAAGATGCACTGAAATGAAAATGCCGGTGAAATACAGCACTGCAGGCAGAATCGCCTTGGCGGCAACGGAAGAATACGGTATGCCTATGTATTCAGCCATGAGAAATGCCGCAGCACCCATGATGGGAGGCATTATCTGCCCGCCTGTGGAAGCCGCAGCCTCTGTCGCCGCAGCAAATTCAGGATCATATCCCGTCTTCTTCATCATCGGAATAGTAACGCTTCCCGTCGTAACCGTATTGCCTACGGAAGAGCCGGAGACCATGCCGCAAAGCGCAGACGAGATTACAGCGACCTTGGCAGGCCCTCCAGAAGATTTTCCCGCAACCCTATTTGCCAGCGATATGAAAAACTGAGCGATGCCGGTCTTCTCGAGAAACGCGCCGAAGATTATGAAAAGCACTATATACGTGTAGCACACGCTTATCGGCGTTCCTATCACTCCGTTAGTCGTGTAGAAAAGGGTATGGGCAATGCTTCTGAACATCTGCGGCAGGGTCATGCCCCATGAATATTGGTTATAGAGCGCGTATAGCATCAATGTGCCTGCAACGCATATTATCGGCAATCCCACGCATCTTCTGGCAAGTTCGAAAAGCACTAGAACGCCTACCCATGCCACAACCGTATCCGTAGCGGAAATCCTAGTGGAAACCTTGATTATGCTTAAAGCGTTCAATGCGAAATACATGAAACATGCAGCACCCGCAAGCATGATCAGAATATCCGCCGCAGGAATATGGTTCTCCCTATGGATCCCCTTTTTAGCAGGGTAATGCAAAAACCCGATTATGATTATGAAAGCCAAGAACCTGGAAAGCCTGACTTCGGGCAGCTCCGTGCTGAAAAGCGTCATGTAGATGCAATAAAGCGAGAACATGACGGACAAGACGGAAATCACCGTCTTCGCCTTACCCGTCCAAATTCTAGTGTTGGATTCCCTGTCGTACTTCCGAAGTATGCGCTCGCTATCCGAAAGCGTGGCCTCCTTATGTCTTTTATGACCCGACATTCTTATTTGACCTCAACAGCGCGCCCTTTCTCCTTGAAATATTTCGCACTGCCTTTGTGATAGGGAATGCCCTTTATTCCAGCAGCCGCATCAAGGCTTAGTTCGGCGTATTTGGCATGCGAGCTCACAAGCGACTCCGGCTTTTCGAAGATATCCTTGGTAAAGGCATAGACCGCATCCTCTGCAACATCATCGCGGACAAGAATCAACGCGCTCACGCTGAGCGTGACGATATCCCTGTCGGTTCCGTAAACGTTCCTTGGTATGACGTTCCTCTTGTAGAAAGGATGATTCTTTATCAAATTCGCGACATGATTCTCCTCTATGCTTATCAAATAGGCTTTCTTGGAAGCATTCAAATCGACAACGGCCGTTGTCGGAGCGCCTGCGACAATGAAAGCAGCATCGATCTTTCCGTCGCGCAGATCATTCGCGCTGTCGCCGAAAGACTGGTAGGTGGCGTTGATGTCGTTTTCGGTCATGCCGTATTCGCCTAAAACATCAAGAGCATTGAAATACACGCCCGAACCTGAGGAGCCGATGGAAACCTTCTTGCCGCACAAATCGCTGACGCTCCTTATATTCGGATTGGTCGTGATTATCTGAACCTGCTCGTCGTAAAGCGAGGCGAGAATGCTGAAATTCGTTACCTTGCCTGTTTTGGCAAAAAGGTTCGTGCCGTTATAAGCGTATGCGGCCACATCGGATTGGCAGAACCCCAATTCGGCTTCGCCGTCCTGAATCTTGTTTACATTCCCCTGCGATCCTGAGCCGACCTGGCTTATTATGCTGACAGGAGTGTTGTTGGTGGCGTGTTGCGCCAAAACCGAACCGAAAGCGTAATACGTTCCGCTCTCACCGCCCGTAACGAAACGCAGCTTCACGGAACCGCTCTTCTTAGAGCATGAAAAGGCAAACAGCGAGCAAACGATTGCAATGACACATAAAATTCTCTTCATATTCATTCTCCTAAAAATGTTTGCGGGGTTTTGAAACGCACCAAGAGCGTGCAGCGGTTTTCGCATGTTTTAGTCGTAGCTGTATATATCTAAAAACCGATAGTTTCAAAAACGATTTAATATTTCATTATATGGAATATAAAAACAAAATGCAAACTTACATATACGATGGCGAGCACGGAAGATACGTCAGATGCATCCCCTTCAGCTGCACTCGGTTCTAACAACTCTGAAGCCGGTGTCGGCGCCCGAATCATAAGGTCCGAGGCTGTTGCGGCAGCGTATCGAGCATGTCCTCGACAAGGAATGCCAGCCTCCGCCACGTACGATGCGGCGCCTGCCCCATGAAGGACCCTTAGGATCTCTTCCGCCTACGAGGAACGGCTGGTTCCAGTCCCAGCACCATTCACGAACGTTTCCTGACATATCGTATATCCCAATGGCATTCGGAAGCTTGCCTCTCACATCGCGAGTAAGGTTTTCCGAATTCTCCTTATACCAACCCACTTCCTCCAAATCATTCGAGCCGGAGTATTTGTATATCTTGCTCTTTCCCGCACCCAATGCGGCAAACTCCCACTCCGCCTCCGTAGGAAGCCTGAAACCATTTTTGGAAAAATCGCATCTCACCGTCCATCTCATCCAATCTATGATGTCGCGATTGTACGGATCCTTGTTTTCCTTATCTATGAAATAGCACTTCTCAAACCCTTTGGCTTGCGACAGGACGTTGCAGAACTCGACGGCATCATACCATGTCACGCATTCAATCGGAGAGTCATCGCCATAAAAACCGGATACGTTGAACCCCATCGTCGTCTTGAATTGCATTTGCGTTATCGGCGCGTCGCTGATCGAAAAATCGGAAACGCTTGTCATGACCGGAGAGTTCGTCGTATCGGAACCATCCCCCATCCTGAATTCGCCGCCCTCGATTTTCACCATCTTGATCCCATCGAGCACAGCCATATCCTCAGCTGACCATTCGCTCTTTATCTCAAATGCATCATCATTCTCGCCACGCTCGTTTTTTCCTTTTTTTCTCTTATCCATACAATAGCAATTATACGCATCGGCAAAGTTTTTGGAAATCCCAATGCAAATGAAGACGACAAAACGAACTACTATCTCGTCTTGACATGAACGCCTGAAACGATGTCGGATAAAGCCGCGACAGCAATCTCGACATCTTCAACAGTATTGAAATACGAAAAGGAAAACCGTATCGTCCCGCCTCCCTCAAAAGTCCCAAGCGACTTATGAGCCAACGGAGCGCATTGCAGACCTACGCGCGTGCAAACTCCATATTCCATATCCAATGCGTTTGCAATGCAGGCGATGTCGTGCGACTTCACCGATATGCTGACTATTCCGACATTCTCGATATCTTCGCTTCCTACAGCGGAAACGAACTCGGCAAGCTTTCCTTTCGAGATGAGGCCGATGAAGCGTTTCCTGAGCTCCCTCTTATACGATCGAATCTTATCCAATCCGACGGAATTGATGAAATCTATTCCGCAACCTACAGACAGAATCCCAGGAATGTTCTGGGTTCCCGCCTCGAACCTGTCGGGAAGGAAAACGGGCATATCGAACGAATCAGACAACGAACCGGTTCCTCCGCGAATCAAAGGCTCGACTGCTATGCCGCCTACAACCGCGCCGCCTATCCCGGGCAAGCCCAAAAGACCCTTATGCCCTGTAAACGCCAGAAAATCTATATGCGACTTTCGGACATCTATTCCAACGCATCCTGCGCTTTGGCACGAATCCACGCAAAATGCCAATCCGTGCTCATGCGCCGTCATTCCAACTGCCTCTATGTCCTGCACCGAGCCTGAGACGTTGGAAGCATGGTTGCATATCACGGCTTTGGTGTTCGGGCGGATCAGCGGCTCAAGACCGCTTGCTACCACAACCCCGTCTTTGATCGGTGCGATGGAATACTCGATAACGCCCTTGGCACGCAAATCGTCAAGCGGTCTCATCACCGCATTATGCTCAAGAGGGCTGACTATCACATGATCGCCTTTTTTCAAAAAGCCCTTCAGGAACATGTTAAGAGATGCTGTTCCGCCTGATGTGAAGACAACGGCAGAAGGGTCATGAGCGTTGAAGAACGCCGCAATCGCCTCTCTCGCCGCCATCACCTTCTCTTCCAAATCATAAGCGGAACGATATTGGCCTCGCCCGATATTGCCGATGCCGGAATTCAAATAATCGTTCAAAGCAGCCTTGATGCCAGGCGCTCTCGGAAATGACGATGATGCATTATCCAGAAACGTTCTGCGAAAACCGCCCGAATAGCCAGATGATCCCATACGGTACAATTATATGTTTTCAGGTGTTTTTTTTAAAAGGCGCTTTTAGAACCTGATATCCGAGGAGCGTTTTCGACACTTCCGAAAATGGCGGCGCCGCGCTGGTTGTCTCTTATCACCTTTTCTATTATGATTCTGCAGCGCTGTCCCAAATCAAGCGAATCATCGGATAGGACGTTTATTTTCAAATAGTTGTCGGATGTGGCGGTGAAACACGATGCCTCTTTTTTCTCGATGATGGCTGATACGGATTTGCCCGCGAATGACAAGGAATAATCGTAAAGCAATTCGGATGACAGTTCTCGCAAACGCTGCGCTCTTTCGTCTCTCACACGCTGTTCAGGGGCCTTCATGAAAAAAGCCGGAGTGCCCTCCCTTTTGGAAAATGGAAAAACATGGAGATACGACAGCCTCTCTTTCTTGAGAAAATCGAACGTGGTTTCCGCTTCCATATCGTCCTCGCCCGGAAGACCTGCCATTATATCTGCGGAAATGAACGGGTTGCCCTTCGCTTCTCTCAGCCCTGCGATTATGCTTTCGAGAACGCTGCTGTCGTATTTTCTGCCGGTCAATGCGAGAACTTTCGCCGATGCCGACTGGATAGGCAAATGAAAATAATCGCATATAAACGGCAGCGACAGCATTTCAATAAGCCGCTTGTCTATCAAGTCAGGCTCTAAGGAAGTAAGGCGTACTTTCACATCAGGCTTCGCAACGCATTCGAGCTTTGCCAGCAATCCTGCCAAACCGCCGCCGCAATTGTCATAAAGCGCAAGATTCACTCCAGTAAGGCATATTTCCTTGTATCCCTTATCCTGCAAAATGCAAAAGCGGCGAATCGCCTCTTCGGATTCCAAACTCGTCGGCTTTCCGCGCGATAGTGAAACGGCGCAAAAAGCGCAATGCCTGTCGCAACCGTCCTGCACCTTCAAATAAGCCTTATGATGGTCATGAAATTTCGATGGCGAAAAATCGAACCTATGCGACAAGCCAGTTTCCGCGCAAGCGCACCCGGATTCGCTCTTGAAGAAATCGAATGCCACCTGCGGCGTGAAAATCCGCTTTCCGCCTAACAGCAATTCGGACATATAGGCGGCGAAGTCCAAAATCAGATGTTTTCTTTCGATATCTACGGCTATGACATTGGGCGAAATCCTCTCAAGCTCCGACGCTTTCTCGCCCTTGACTGCGCATCCGGTGACGATGCAAACGCCATGCTTGGAAAAATCGCGGACGACACGGCGCATCTTCTGTTCGGCTTTGCCTGTAACAGTGCATGAATTCACTATATGCAAATCAGCCTCGCGCTGCGTTACATCAAATCCTGCTTCGGCGAACTTTTCCGAAATAGCCTCGCTCTCCACTTGGTTCAACCTGCATCCTAATGTATATATCGTCACAGTCGGCTTGCGCATTCCAAACATCATCCTCGATATTCATAGTTTTAAAGGAACACCGTGAAAAAAGCAAGAGGCCTCTCCCATCAGCGAATCTCCGCGTTTTCGAGTGTCCTTTTGCCATTGCAAAAAAAAATCTTATAATCAAATAATTCGCGACCAATCAGGGAGGCATATCCATGAAGATAAAAATGCCGATTCTATCACTCGCAATATTACTATCGTCTTTTGCTATCGCATACGCAGCTAATGCCAATGAGCCGTCGAATGCCGCATATACCGCCTCGCAAGCGAACTATCAGCCGAACCAATACACTCATCCGAACCAATATCAAAACGCAAATCCAAGTCCATACCAAGACCAAAACCAATATCAAAATCCATATTACGGGACATATCAAACGCCGCAGCCTCAGCCTGTCGCCCAACCTGTACCTGTAATGGAGCAAAACACGAAAAAGAATGAAAAGAAAACCATCAACCTTGCATGTCTGGATCTCGGATTCGGAGGAATGGACAAGGTTTACAACGATTTCATTTACGGTCTTGGAATGAACAGCATATCAGGATTGACAAAAGGCGACGTATTCAAAGCCGGTGTCGGCTACAGAATCGACATATATACGAACTTCCTGAGGGAATACACCGACAACAATGGAGAAAAGCAACCCGGTCATTCGGTCGGAATCGACACGATACTCGGCGCGACAGTCACGATACAAATCTCGGACATGGTGTCTTTGGGGACGCTTGTCGGACCCGAAATCAACATGGAATTCATATCATCCAGATTGCTGAACTTCGGATTCGGAAGCGATTTTTGCCTCTGCTTGGACACCGGAGGTCCTATAATCGGATTCGGAGCAAGCATCAAGATTCCTGCAGTCAAATTCTGGAACCTATCGCCGAATGACGAAATCACAAGCCCAATGCTCTTCGTTCTCCCATACATAGGGCTTGAGCTTTAGGGCGCTTCTAAAAACCTGCTGTCCAGAGAGCGCCTGTGACTTCACATCTCCGTCACTTCCCTTTCCAAGCGCAAGTTGTAGTCGTTTGCATAGGATGCGGCGGCATCAGCCGTGATATCTATATCCTCGCCGTATGTGAGATCATATATGCCTATGCCGATCGGAGCAAGCGATAGAGCGATAAGGCCTATCCCGATCCCTCCCAGCACATCGCTTCTGTTTTCCTCGGCTCGCGTGCCGTTGACAATCATAAGTCCCATGCCGACAAGCATCGCGCCCAAACCCGCGCCTCCCCAAATGATTCCTGCATCGTGCTTGGCTTTGATCGAATTCTCAACATCAAGCTTCTTTCGCAACAGCTCCTCATCGCCGACTATATCGACGAATTCCATTTTGGTTATCGCTTCTCCGCCCCTGAACGGCACCCATTCCCTAGTACTTATCGTATCCGACATCTCCTCGTAAAGCTGCGAATACCATTGGCGCTCGAATTGGTTGTATTCTTCCTTCGGCCTGACGGAATCGGTTATGCTTATCGACAACGCTTTCTTCTCATATTCCTTCATACGATCAAAAGACCAGCTCTTCTCGGACGGAGCAGGCTCGAATGACAACGATGGCAATTTGTTGTTCGATTCCGATGACAATGCTTCGGATTTCGGAGACGGCGAAAGCGCTCCGGCATCGTCTGCTGCAAAAGCGAATGCGCAAACTGAAAAAGCCAATATGACGAAAACAATCGATTTATAAGACACAATCAACCTCCAAATATCAATAACGCTTCTGAAAGCTGCAAGCAATTATATCAGAAAAACATCAAAAATCATATAGGGGCGCTTCTAAAAACCTGCTGCATATAGAGCGCCTGTGGATTTCCGGCGGTTTTCAGACCCGAAAGGTATCAGGCGAAATCGGACTCTGGGGGTTTTTAGAAACGCCCATAGGCGTCAATCGGAAATATCGACATCGAGAACTATTCGGAAACTCCAATCAGGCCACGTTGACTTTATTTTTCGGACTATTTCGTCATAAAGCTGAATGCGATTCTTGCAATCGAAGCTGATGATTATGTCGAACATCGCCTCCTTCTTGTCCGCATCTGCATAGAATCCATGCATCTGCATCACTTCCGGATACTCGCTCAATACTCCCATTACTCCATCACGCAAGACTTGAGCGCCAGCATCATCGCTTCTCGCATAAACGGATATGCCGGTCATTATCACATTGTTTTCCTTGAAGACTTTCTCGGATATCTCACGGTCAAGAACATCGATTTCCATTGCATTCATGTTTTGGGGAATTTCTATATGAACAGACCCGACGAAACGACCCGGTCCGTAATTGTGAATGACCAGATCGTAGGCTCCGTAGACTTGCGGAAAAGAAGCTATTGTCTGTTTGACCGACTTGGAAACCTCCGGATCCACTCTACTGCCCAAAAGCTCGCTGGCCGTCTCCTTAATCATTTCAAAACCTGATTTGATGATGAAGACCGAAATGATCGCTCCAAGAGGCGCTTCCAGACTCACTTCGAAAAACACCCATATAATCGCAGCGGCCAAGACGGAAGCGGAGATGATGGAATCGAATAGCGCATCCTTCCCCGAGGCTGTCAAAGCATCCGAGTCGGACTGCCTTCCTTTCCTGATGACATAAAGGCCGAGCACGATTTTCACCGCAACCGAAGCCGATATTATCAAAAGGGCGATCAGATTGTAATCGGGGTTTTCCGGATGAATCATCTTCTTAATCGACTCGATCAAAGAAGTGATTCCGGCATAAAGCACCACCACAGCGACTGAAATCGCGCTAAGATATTCGATGCGTCCATGCCCCAGCGGATGCTTCCGATCCGGCGCCCTCCCCGAAAGGCGTATCCCCAATATGGTGATGCTCGAAGAAAGAGCATCGGACAAGTTGTTCAACGCATCCATTCTCACCGCAACCGAATTGGAAACGACGCCTACGAAAAACTTGAAGCACGACAGCATGACATTAGTCAAAATACCTATGAGGCTTGTTCTGAATACCGTTTTCACCCTTTCTTTTTGTTCCATGTAATCAATTCTCTCCTTTTTCGACCAGCCCGCCAGTCATATCGGCACCGCAAGATTATGCCGGATTGAATTTGGCCTTAGACTGTTTGCAACGCGGACATTTCCAATCTTCAGGCAGGTCCTCGAACGCCACGCCGCCATGTTCGGCAGGATCATATACATATCCGCAAATAGAGCATGCGCATTTTCCCGATGCCGCCTTCTTCGAGAAATTCGCTTTTGCGTGAATTGTCTCGACAGGACGATCCAAGTCCATTACACGCTTTGCCTCAAGGTTCTCGTACCCTTGCGGCGTATGCGTCCCGCAATAAACCGTAGGATGATTGCGGACAAACTCGCGCACCCGATCGAAAGTCACCCTATCAGCGGCAAGATTCTTCGAATACGACGGAAAGCTTGTTTTCATATGGCGCCTCATCAACATAAGTGATGTCTCCTTGAAACATGTAGAACAAGCAGCCGTCCTCAGCAATGACGAGGCTATTGCCGTTTGTATGACCTTTGGCTTTGATGAAACGAACGTCATCGACTATTTTCTAGCTCTCAGGGAAATTATAGTAGCGCCGCTGTCAAACTTCACAGGAACGATGTTGCTCACTCCTTGCAATTCCGTAGCGGAAACTTCTTCCTCGTTTACGAAATCTTCGCATTCGGAAATGAACGGAGCTCGCCCGAATGATCATTGTGCTTATACGTCAAGAGGATTTTTGCAACCTGCTCGGGCTTATACCCTAAAGAAGCGAGCGCTTCCATATAAGAGCAAATGTCCTTTCCCGTGTAAATCAGGCTGTTCTCATCAGGATTCTCCTCAGGCGTTCCCGCGGGAAGTCCAGTATCGACAAATATCACTTCATTGCCGGTATCTATCAGGTAGTTTTGCAAACTGCCGCGATATCGTATGTTCTTGTCGAACTTGTCCATTCCCTCCTCGCCGCCGAAAACGAATGGATGCGTGTAGAAACCGTCCTTTCTGAATTTAACCGCTTTTATGATCATCTGCCCCAATCTCCTTTCAATAACTTATACAATAGTTTCTTAAAAATCCTGATTTCCTCATCGTCAAGCCAATGCTCCTCAATAAGAGTTTTGGGCACATTGACAGCAACATCCTTCAATTTGCGCCCTTTTTCGGTAAGAGAAATAACTACGTTGCGTCTGTCTTTCTCATCCTTGCGCATGGCCAAATAGCCTTTCGCCTTTAATTTGCCAAGCAGATCGGTAAGGGTGTTAGCCTGTAAATACAAAGCCTCGACCAAATCCTTTTCGTTTACAGAGTCCTTCTCCCATAGCACCATCATCGTAATATATTGCGTATAAGTCAGGTTCAACTCTTTCAAAAGAGGACGATAGCGTCTTAAAACCTTGTTTGCAACCGCATAAGTCGGGAAGCAAATTTGATTCTCAAGCAGCAAAAGCCCATAATCGCTTTCCATATTTCCAATCCGATTGTTTTGCAGAGGTTTTTTCAAAACTAATTTC
>DMKZ01000126.1 GCA_003454065.1 Spirochaetaceae bacterium | reverse complement strand
GGTCGGTACATTATTTTTCGCCGGAGCAGGCAAAGGGAACGAAAATAACTCCAAAATCGGATATATATTCTCTCGGCGTCGTATTGTATGAGATGTTGACGGGAGAACTTCCGTTTACCGGAGAAACGACAGTTAGCATTGCCTTGAAGCATTTGCAGGAAGAGCCAAAACCAATCGGACAATATGATTATACCTTGCCGCCGATGGTAGAAGCCATTGTCCAAAGAACAATGGCAAAAAATCCGTCGGAACGACCTAACAGCGACGAATTGATTGAAGACATACAACATACAGAACGGTTCTTAGGGTTTGAAACAGGGGTCGAAACGGGAGAGAACGATCCTTTTGCTACGCGTTTGTTGCCTCGTATTGATGCCGACAGTATGCAAGATGAGCGGGAAGAATCAAACAAGCTTTGGAATGGCGGCAAGTTGTTCAAATCCAAACTTTTTTTAATCGCTGCGGTATTTGTTGTCTTTCTTGGATTCGCAGTGGGCGCATTTTTTGCGTTTGGTAAATTTTGGAGTATGGCGGAAGTACAGGTGCCGGACGTTAAAGCCAAGCCAATGACGCTCGCGAAGCAACTCCTTGAAACTTCGAATCTCCGTGTCAATATAGTCGAACAATTCGATGCAACCGTTACGGCCGGACAGGTTATCTCCCAATCTCCGGAAGCTGGGGCAACTGTCAAGGAGCAACGAATTATTACAATTTATGTAAGCAAGGGCGGAGAGGAACTTACGATGCCGAATGTAAAGGGGTTATCAAGGCTTTCGGCAGAAAATAAATTAAAAAAGATGGGACTCGTAATCGGCAACGTTTATGAAAAAGTATCTGATCAGGACGCTTGGACCGTTCTTGAACAGGAACCGGTTGCGGGGCATAAAATTCAAAAAGGGCAAAGCGTTGATCTTACCGTTAGTAAAGGAAAACAGATTAAACTGGTACGTGTGCCCAATTTTACAGGGGGAACGTTGGATAATGCAAAAGACCAACTGAAACAATTAAAATTGTCTTTAGGGACGGTGACTTATGAAAAAAGCCGTCAGGCGTCGGGAACGGTTCTTCGTCAAACGCCAAGCGCCGGAACCGATGTCGATGAAGGAACGACTGTTGATTTTGTGCTTTCAGAATCCGTAGTGCAAAATAATCCCACAGGACAGGGCAAACAAGATGAAGCAGACAAAAAAGATGATACGGTGTCAAAACCACCAAGTCGTATAAATGACACGGGGAAAAAATAACTTTTTCGCAGTACTTGAAAGAAGGATCAGCTATGTTGAAAATTGCCCCATCTATTCTTTCGGCGGATTTTTCCAATCTTGGAGTTGAGATTCAAAGATTAGACGCGGCAGGCGCAGATTATATCCATATTGATGTAATGGACGGTCGATTTGTTCCTCGTATCACTATTGGATCCATAGTTGTTGACGCGCTTCGTTCCTATACAAAAAAAGTGTTCGATGTACATCTGATGGTGGAGCATCCGGAAGATCAAATCAGCGCTTTTGCAGAAGCTGGAGCGGATATTATCACTTTTCATGTGGAAGCGGCAAAGCATGGACACCGGATTATGCAATCCATTCATAATCATGGAATTAAAGCCGCCATTGCACTGAATCCCGGTACTCCGGCTGTTATGGCTGAACCGTTTTTAGCGGAAGCGGACATGATTCTTGTAATGACTGTAAATCCTGGATTCGGGGGACAAAAGTTTATTCCCTCTACGGTTCAAACTATCCAATGTCTGCGGGATATGATCAAAAAGTCAGGTCGCAATATATCTATTGAGGTTGACGGCGGCATCAATGAGAATACGGCAAAACTTGCGGTTGATGCAGGGGCGAATATTCTTGTAGCGGGATCGGCTGTTTTTGGAAAAGATGACCTTTCTGAAGCCATCCGCTCTTTACGTATTGCATAAAGAAGTATGAACGACATGGGAGGTGAAATCGTGGAGGACATACAAAACAGTATTGATTCGCGCGGAATTGCCATTCAACATGTGGGCGTCAGCGAGGCGCACCTTCCTTTTCAGATTCGAACGAAGGAAGGGGATTTCCAGCAAGTCTTGGCGCGTATTTGCTTTACGGTTTCCCTTCCGCAGGAATATAAAGGGACGCACATGAGTCGTTTTTTGGAAATTTTAAATCGATGGAGCATGCGGCCTATTGCCGAGCCTGAAATGGAAGCGATTTTAGATGAAGCGATGCAGCGTCTTTCGGCGGCGTCTGCAAATATTGAAATCCGTTTTAAATATTTCATAAAAAAAGTTGCCCCGGTCAGCGGCAAATCTTCATTTCTTGATTTGGATTGCTGTTTTTATGGCAGCAAGCAGCGCGATAAGGGATTTGTATTTGAATTAGGCGTCAATGTCCCGTTTACATCGCTTTGCCCTTGCAGTAAATCGATTTCACGTTATGGCGCGCATAATCAACGAGGCATGATGCGGGCGCGAGTTCGGTTTCAAGAGGGATGTACCTGTATTTACATTGAAGATTTAGCCGAATTGATGGAACAACAAGCTTCTTGTCCGATTTATTCGCTATTGAAGCGTGAAGATGAAAAATATGTGACCGAGCATGCATATGAAAACCCCAAATTTGTCGAGGACATATTACGTGACCTTGTAATAGCCTTTCGGGATTTACCTCATTTGGAATGGTTTTCTGTAGTCTGTGAAAATTATGAGTCTATACATAATCATAATGCGTATGCAAGCTATGAGGAATGCATACAATGAGGCGGCTGATTGTCAACGCGGATGATTTTGGATTGCATTCATCAGTAAATCATGGGATTATTGAAGGATACCGACAGGGATGCCTTCGTAGTACTTCGTTCGTCGCTGCAGGGAGAGCGGCGGAAGAAGCGGCTGCACTGGCGCATGATAATCCCGGTTTGGGTGTTGGAATCCATTTGACTCTTGTCGCGGAGCGGCCAATTCTTCCGCCTGAGCAAATTCCTAGCTTACTGGGTGAAAACGGCTATTTGCTGCCCGACCATACTGCGTTTATTCGTCGATATATAAGCGGGGGCATTCGTAAGGAAGAACTCTATGCCGAATGTGAAGCGCAGATTTTGTTTGCCTTAAAGTTAGGCGTCCGCCTTTCGCATATTGATAGTCATCAGCATCTCCATGTTCTTCCCGGAGTCATTTCAATTGTTCTTGCTTTGGCGAAGAAATATAATCTTTCCAAAATGCGGCTTCCGGCAGAACCATTGGGATTTTTAGGCGGCTATCCGAGCCCTGTGGGACGTTATATTGCGAAATGCGGTTTAACGTTTTGTGCATGGACGGCACAAAATGCAATTCGTTGTGCCGGTGTTTCCACACCGAATCATTTTTTTGGCATGATAGCTGGAGGGCATCTTTTCGAAAAGCATTTTTTGTCCATTCTTCGTGCACTGCCTGACGGCGTTTCAGAAATCATGGTGCATCCCGGTAAAGATAATTCTGTTTTAGACAATATATATCATTGGGGATATCATTGGGAAGAAGAATTGGCTTCCTTAACATCCCTGGAAGCAATGCAGATTATCAAACAAAGACAAATTGATTTGATTTCGTATAGGGAGTTATCGGATGGGGAAATTTTATAGGCGCCTGGCGCTTCTCATCTTGTTGGTATTGTGTATATCCGGCGCGGTAATTTATTTTACCGTGGATATCAATACGCTGACGAATTTGACAATGTTTCAGCCGTGGTCCCTGGCGCTGGCTTTGGTTTTTGTCGGAGTTGGGCTTTTTTTAGACGGAACTCGACTGATGCATTTGGTGCATATATCGAATGAGGACATTACGTTATCTCAGGCAGTACAGGTTGTGTTCGGCAATTATTTTTTGGCGCTGTTGACCCCTGGCGCGACCGGCGGCGCGGTTGCGCAAATGATGTTTTTGCGTCATGCGGGCGTGCCGACGGGAAAAGCAACGGTTCTGGTATTTGTGCGAACCGTAGTTTCTATTCTCTTTTTGGTTTTATGCATGCCTTTTATTTTTATGCATGAAGCTTATATTTTGCCTGGAGTATCAAATATCAAGTTGATGATATTATCATTTACGGCTTTCCTTATTTTGTTGTTTCTGATTTGGGGAATGAACTCGAATCTTCTTGGACAGATAGTTGTAAAGATAGCTCGCAAATTGTCTCCAGCGAGACGGCGCCCGTTGATTCATATCTATCGTGATACGCGCAATGCCATCCAGTTGCTCGGTCAGGCGCCCAAAGCCATGCTGCTGGTTTTTTTTGAATCGGGGCTTTCTTTGATTTGCATTTACGCGATTGTTCCTTGTTTGCTTTTGGGACTCGGCGTGTATGACGCAGATTGGTATGCGGTCATGGGCCGCATGATTTTTTTGAATATGCTGCTTTATTTTACACCGACTCCCGGTGGATCGGGGGTTGCCGAAGGCGGGTTTGTCCTTCTGTTCAATGAAACTGTTCCTCAGGGAACGGTAGGTATAGTTGCCGTGTGTTGGCGCCTCATCGCGGAATATATTCCGTTTTTGATTGGATTTTATTATACAATCAAGGTCTTTGGCGTTTCTTTTCTTCAAAAGAAGAAAGAATCCGAGCAAAGCCTTTGAAAATAGTTAATCAAAATAGGAAAGGAAGGATTTTTATGTTGAATTACACTTACTACGGGCACGCGTGTTTTCTTTTGGATGACGGCAAGCATAAGGTACTGGCAGACCCTTTTTTGACAGGAAATCCTAAGGCCGCGATTGCTGCCAAAGATGTAGAATGCGACTATATTTTGGTTTCGCATGCTCATGGAGATCATTTGGGCGACGCGGCAGCTATCGCGAAACGCACCGGAGCTACAATCGTGGCGATTCCGGAAGTGATTGCGTTATGCAATGAACAAGCTGGAACGGAATTGAAAAATCATGGGATGAATCTCGGAGGATCCGTTAAATTTCCTTTCGGAAAAGTTCGGATGACGCTGGCATTGCACAGTTCGGGCGTGGCCGGCGGCATCGCCTGCGGCTTCGTGATTCAGATTGATGGGAAAACGGTGTATTTTGCAGGCGATACGGCACTCTTCCATGATATGAAGCTGATTGGACGAAAAGATTCTATTGATTATGCGCTTTTGCCGATTGGTGACAACTACACGATGGGTTTGGAAGACGCTGCGCTTGCAGCTCAATGGCTGAATACGGCAAATGTGGTGCCGATCCATTATGATACTTGGCCTGTGATTGAGCAGGATGTCAAAAAATATCAGGAATTGACGGAGTCGAGCACAAGAGCGCATGTGCATATCATTCATCCGGGCGAAACGATGGAGTTTCAATGACAACGCCTCCAAAAGACAAATTGATTGTCATACTGGGGCCGACTGCAACCGGGAAAACACAGTTGTCGGTTCGCCTTGCGAAGGAACTGCGGACGAGCATTGTTTCTGGAGATTCAATGCTCGTCTATCGGGGCTGTGATATTGGGAGTGCCAAGCCTGAAGAGCAGGAACGTGAAGGCATTTATCATGCACTTATCGATATTGTCGACCCGACGGATTCCGATTTTAATGTGACGGAATTTCAACGGCTCGCTGAAACCGAGATTCATGAAATGAACGCCAAGGGATTTATTCCCATCCTTGTGGGGGGAACGGGGCTTTATTTAAAAGCTCTGATTGAAGGATATAATTTCAATAAATCCAATGAGGATAAGGAGTATCGCGAAACATTATACAATCTTGCCAAAACGCACGGAAATGATTATGTGCATAAAATGCTGGAAAAAGTCGATTCGGAAACAGCCGCAAGACTTCACACGAATGATTTTCGGCGTGTTGTTCGTGCGTTGGAGGTTTGGCATTCGGAGAAAGAACGTATTTCACAGGAGAAAAAATCAACCGGTTTGATTTATGATGCATGCGTAATCGGTCTGCAATGTGATCGGCAGTTTTTATACAATCGAATTGAAAAACGTGTCGAAGTGATGGTATCTTCCGGACTGGAATTAGAGGTCCGTCGACTGCTTCAAAACGGAGTTTCTCGCAACGCCCGTGCCATGCAAGGTATCGGCTATAAGGAAATGGCCGCCTATATTGCAGGAGAGTGCGGTTTTGCTGAAGCCGTCGATAATATAAAAAAGGCGACGCGTCATTTTGCCAAACGGCAATGCACCTGGTATCGAAAAATGCCATATATTCAGTGGATTCAAATTGATAAACTGTCTTTTGAGGAAATTGTCGAAGAAAGTTTAGGAATGATAAAAAGGAAATTCCAATAAAAGCGAGAATATAAATCTATTATGTAATGCGAAAGGGAGATCGCGATGACGACGAAAAC
>DMKZ01000140.1 GCA_003454065.1 Spirochaetaceae bacterium | reverse complement strand
GAAATTCACCTTGGAACAGAAGATTATCAACGGTTTTCATCTGCACGATTCATGGAGGATATGACCGTTTTTTTGGAGAAAATCGTAATCCAATCAGATAGTTTTATGGATGGTGCATTATCTCTGCGTTTACAAGAAGAATCATCTATGCAGACTGGGAAATTTTCAATTGTATCATATTATGAAGATAGTAAGCCGCAAATAGTAGCAGATACGGATTCCAATACGTTGGTTCTGTCGCGTTCAGAGTTTACATTGCCTCTTAATTTGCCACCGGTTCGCCGCCTTTCGTCCTTGCGTGTTATCCGTGGCATAGACGCAAAATCTTATCTTGAAATTGGGGAGCGTAAAGTATATCTTGGCCGTCGCGATCAAAATGATTTAATTTTGACGGATCTTAACGTATCACGGCTTCATGCATCAATTGAATATGAACGTCACCGTCATGTTATTCGTGATGCAGGTAGTCTGAATGGTTTATTTATTAATGGAGAAAAGATGTCGGATGCATGGCTTGTATCGGGTGATGAAATTGGCTTAGGCAATACGCTTCTTCGGTACGAGCTGCTTTAATGTAAATGTGGTAGAATTCAATAAAACTGTAAGCATCTTAGTGGGAGGTGACACGTATGACGTGCGTATATCAAGCAACGGATATTGGTGTGGGTCGAGCATTAAATGAGGACTCCGTGGCTGATCTTTGCCACGAAACATACGTGATTGCCGATGGTATGGGAGGTTATGCGGCAGGAGAAGTTGCGAGCCATATTTTAGTAGAGACAGTACGCGATATTCTTTTGACTAAAGGATATTTTGATGAAAGAGACTTAAAAGAAGCGATTCTCAGCGCAAATAATGCAATTCTTCAAAAGGTCCGTGAGCAGCCATCTTATTCCGGAATGGGAACAACAGCGACAATATTTCATCGTGAGAATGATTTGTTTTTTTGGGCTCATGTCGGAGATAGCAGATTGTATCTTTTTAGAGATCATTCTTTGCGACAAATTACGAGAGATCATTCCCTCGTGTCTGATCTCGTGGAAAACGGTTCTATTACTTTAGATGAAGCAAGATTACATCCAAAACGTAACGTAATTACTAGGGCGGTTGGTGTTGCAACGGATTTGATTGTTGATACAGGCCGCTTTCCAGCGGCTGAACGTGATGTCTTACTTCTTTGTAGTGACGGGCTAACTTCCGTACTATCTGACCATATCATTTATGAATTGTTGGATACTACTCAAGCGAATAACAATGTTGCTGAACGGCTGATAAATAAGGCCATTGAAGAAAATAGCCATGATAATATCAGCGCACTTGTCGTTTTGTATGATATATAGTTTAGTAAGTTCGGTGCGTAAATATGATTTTTCTGGAGAAAATGTGAAGATATCTTAGTTGTATCGAGTTTGTACAATTTGTTTTGCTGCAAGAGCAATTGTCCATATTTGGAGGGAAACAACGTGGAATACGGCATTTTAGATCACCGTTACGAACTCCTAGAGCATATCGGCGGCGGCGGAATGGCGGATGTCTATAAAGCGCATGATACAGTTTTAGACCGTGTGGTCGCGGTCAAGATTCTCCATGCACAGCTTGCAAATGATGAAGAATTTTTGGGAAAATTCCAATTGGAAGCTAAGGCGGCAGCAAAGCTTTCCCATCCGAACATCGTCGGTATTTATGATGTTGGGCAAGACGAAAATAAGCACTATATTGTCATGGAATATGTTGCCGGTGAGACGTTAAAAAAAAGAGTGCAGCGTGATGGTCGAATTCCTGCGGATGAAGCTTTGCGAATAGCAAAAGAAATTGCTCGTGCCCTTCGGAATGCTCATGCAAATAATTTGGTACATTGCGATATTAAGCCGCATAATATTCTCATTATGCCAGATGGACGTATAAAAGTTGCGGATTTTGGCATATCTCGTGCCGTGACATCTTCGACTTTGACTTATAATGGCACTGTAATCGGCTCTGTACATTATTTTTCGCCGGAACAGGCAAAAGGAACAAAAATTACGACGAAATCGGATATCTATTCCCTCGGTGTTGTTCTTTATGAGATGTTGACAGGGGAACTACCTTTCACAGGAGAAACGACAGTTAGCATTGCACTGAAGCACTTGCAGGAAGAACCAAAGCCGATTTGTCAGCACGATCGCACATTTCCGCCTGTGATTGAGGCGATTGTACAAAAAACAATGGCAAAAGATCCTGCAGAACGTCCGGATAGCGGAAAATTAATTGAAGACATTCAGCAAGCGGAACGACTCCTTGGTTTTGACAGTGGTTATGACCCCGGAGAACCGGATCCGTTTGCAACTCGTCTTATGCCTCCTATTGAAGCAGATGTATTGCAGAATGAAAAACTATTAGAGTCATCGGAAGTGACGCCGTTTTATAAATCTAAGTTATTTATGCTTGCAACGGTGTCCATTGTTTTTCTTGGATTTGCGATTGGTGCTTTCTTAGCGTTTGGTAAATTTTGGAGCATGGCTGAGGTTCAGGTTCCAGATGTAAAAGATCGTCCTATGGCTCTTGCAAAACAAATTATTGAAACATCAAACTTGCGTGTCAGTGTCATTGAACAATTTGATGCGAAAGTTCCTGCTGGGCAGGTTATTTCCCAGTCTCCTGAAGCTGGATCAACAGTAAAAGAGCAACGCGTCGTCACAATCTATGTAAGTAAAGGTGGCGAGGAATTGACAATGCCAAATCTCAAAGGCTTGAGCCGTCTTTCTGCGGAAAGTAAACTCAAAAAAATGGGATTGGTCATAGGGAGCATTTATGAACAAGTATCCGATCAGGAAGCGTGGACGGTACTTGATCAGGAACCGGCAGAAGGGAAAAAAATACAAAAAGGACAGAGTGTTGATCTTACGCTTAGTAAAGGAAAACCAATCAAACTGGTTCGTGTGCCGGATTTTTTAGGAGGAACATTGGACGCAGCAAAAGATCGTCTCAAGCAGCTTAAGTTATCAGTTGGCGCTGTAACTCGGGAAAAAAGCCGACAGGCATCCGGGACGATTCTTCACCAGACGCCTAGCGCAGGAACTGAAGTTGATGAAGGAACGACAGTTGATTTTATATTGGCGGAATCCACAGGACAGACGGTTCCAAATTCCGGATCCCCAAAGGGGGAAACAGAGAAAAAAGATGATTCCGGAACGAAGCCGCCAAGTCGGACAAACGATACCGGAAAAAAATAATCGCTTTTTTGTTGTTCTTGAAGGGAGAAAAGGTTAATGCTGAAAATTGCTCCTTCAATTCTTTCGGCTGATTTTTCAAAACTTGGATTCGAGGCAAAACGGGCAGACGAAGCTGGAGCTGATTACATTCATATCGACGTCATGGACGGTCAGTTCGTTCCTCAGATTACAATTGGCGCTCCCGTGGTCAAGGCTCTTCGACCATATACCCAAAAAGTCTTCGATGTGCATTTGATGATTGAGAGGCCGGAAGACCAAATCGATGCATTCGTCACAGCAGGCGCGGATATTATCACATTCCACGTGGAAGCGGCAAAGCACGGACATCGCATCATGCAGGCAATTCATGCACATGGCGTCAAAGCTGCAGTTGCTTTAAATCCAGGAACACCTGCCGAAATAGTCGAGCCTTTCATGGATGAGGTGGACATGATTCTCGTTATGTCCGTAAATCCGGGTTTCGGAGGGCAAAAGTTTATTCCTTCGACACTCAAAAAAATCCGGCAGATTCGTGAAATGATTATAGCTTCTGGCCGGCCGATCGAACTGGAAGTTGATGGCGGCGTCAATGCGAATACAGCGAAGCTCGTGGTCGAGGCAGGGGCAAACGTGCTGGTCGCGGGTTCGGCGGTTTTCGGAGCAAAGGATCTTGCTAAAGGAATTCGTTCGATTCGCGTCGTTTAATGGAGGAATATTTCTTGGAGGATATACAAAACAGCGTCGATTCCCGTGGAATCGAGATTCAGCATGTCGGCGTACGAGAAATTCATCTTCCGTTTCAGATTCGGACGAAGGGAGGGGCTTTTCAACAAGTATTAGCCCGAATTTGTTTTACAGTCTCTCTCCCACAGGAATACAAAGGAACCCATATGAGCCGCTTTATGGAGATATTGAATCAATGGAGTGCGCGACCTGTCGCTGAACCGGAGATGGAAGCAATTTTAGACGAAGCGATGAAACGGCTTTCCGCTGCTTCTGCCAATATTGAAATTTATTTTAAATATTTTATAAAAAAGTTTGCGCCGGTTAGCGGCAAAGCATCGTTTCTTGATCTTGATTGCTGTTTTTACGGCAGTAAAGCAAAGAACCAGGGGTTCGTGTTCGAGTTGGGCGTCGACGTTCCGTCTACCTCCCTTTGTCCTTGTAGCAAATCCATATCGCAGTATGGCGCACACAATCAAAGAGGCATTATGCGGGCTCGGATGCGTTTTCAAGAAGGATTCGAGTGTATCTATATAGAGGATCTGGCCGCTTTGATGGAACAGCAGGCCTCGTGTCCATTATATCCATTGCTCAAGCGCGAAGATGAAAAATATGTGACGGAGCGTGCCTATGAAAATCCAAAATTTGTCGAGGATATACTTCGCGATTTAGTGATTTCGTTTCGAAAGATACCAGGACTGGAATGGTTTTCTGTTTCCTGTGAGAATTATGAGTCGATCCACAATCACAATGCATATGCCAGTTATGAGGAATGTGTGCAATGAAACAGCTAATCGTCAACGCCGACGATTTCGGCCTCCATTCCGCTGTTAATCAAGGTATTATCGAAGGGTATGAAAAGGGATGCATCCGCAGCACTTCCTTTGTTGCGGCAGGCTCCGCAGCCGAAGAGGCTGCGGAACTTGCGCGAGTGCATCCGGGTTTAGGCGTCGGGATTCATTTGACTTTGGTGGCGGAACGCCCTGTGCTTCCGCCGTCGCAAGTGCCAAGCTTGATTGGGGAAAACGGACATTTATTAGCCGACCATACCGCTTTTATCCGTCGCTACATGCTTGGCGGCATTCGCATGGAAGAGCTTTACGCAGAATGCGAAGCACAGATTCTACGAGCTATGGAAATGGGAGTCCGCCCTACACATATTGACAGCCATCAGCATCTCCATGTGCTCCCTGGCGTGATTCGGACGGTGCTTTTGCTGGCGAAAAAATTTGGCTTTACGAAAATGCGCCTTCCGGCGGAGCCATTTCTATTTACGGGAGGATATCCGACCTCCGTGGGGCGCTATATGGCAAAATGTGGTCTGACTTCTTGCGCCCGTATTGTGAAAGGCGCAATCCGCCGTGCTGGTGTTATGACACCAGATTCGTTTTTCGGCATGCTGGCGGGGGGCCATCTCTACACGCCGCATTTTCTGTCCATGTTGCGGGCGTTGCCTGACGGCGTTTCTGAAATTATGGTGCACCCGGGCAAAGACAACCGTGTTTTGGATAACATTTACCATTGGGCATATCATTGGGAAGAGGAATTGGCCTCTGTGACCTCGGCGGAGGCGATGAAAATGATTGAAGAACGGCAGATTCGCCTGATTTCTTATGAGGAGTTAACGGATGGGGAAGTTCTATAAGAGACTGGCACTTCTTATCCTGCTGGTTTTGGCCATATCGGGAGCGGTCATATATTTTACAGTGGATATCCATACGCTTTCGAATTTGACGATGTTCCAGCCGTGGTCGTTGGCGCTGGCACTGCTTTTCATTGGTGTTGGGCTTTTTTTGGACGGCTCCCGGCTTATGCATCTTGTACATATATCGCATGAGGATATAACGCTGTCACAGGCGGTGCAGGTTGTATTCGGAAATTACTTTCTCGCGCTTTTGACCCCGGGGGCGACGGGAGGCGCGGTGGCGCAGATGATGTTCCTGCGCCATGCGGGCGTACCTACCGGCAAGGCGACCGTGCTAGTTTTTGTCAGGACTGTGGTCTCGATTCTCTTTTTGATTCTGTGCATGCCGTTTATCTTTATGCATGAAGCGCATATTTTGCCGGGGGTTTCCAACGCAAAGCTGATGATGATATCGTTTGCGGCGTTTCTCGTTATCGTATTTTTGGTTTGGGCCATCAATTCCAATCTGCTCGGGCAGCTCATCGTGAAGCTGGCGCGCAAGCTATCTCCGGCAAGGCGGCGGTCGCTCATTCACATGTATCGCGACACAAGGAACGCCATCCGACTTTTAGCGGAGTCCCCAAAACCCATGCTTCTCGTCTTCTTCGAGTCAGGACTTTCGCTGATTTGCATTTACGCGATTGTGCCGTGCTTGCTTCTAGGGCTTGGCGTTTACGATGCTGACTGGTACGCGGTCATGGGGCGCATGATTTTTCTCAACATGCTGCTGTATTTTACGCCGACACCTGGCGGCTCCGGGATTGCCGAGGGCGGTTTCGTCCTCTTGTTCAGCGAGACCGTGCCGCAAGGCACGGTGGGTATTGTGGCTGTCTGTTGGCGTCTGATTGCTGAGTATATTCCGTTTTTGATCGGTTTTTATTACACGGTCAAGGTCTTTGGCGCGACATTCCTCCGTAAGAAGGAAGAGTCCGAGCAAAGTCTTTGATAGATAGAAAAACGGGGAGGAAATTTTATGTTGAAGTACACTTATTACGGGCATGCTTGTTTCCTGTTGGATGACGGTGCGCACAAGGTGCTTGCCGATCCGTTCTTGACAGGAAATCCGAAAGCGGCGATTGCGGAGAAAGACGTGAAATGTGATTATATTTTAGTCTCCCACGCGCACGGAGATCATTTGGGTGACGCTCCAATCATCGCCAAACGCACGGGAGCGACGATTGTTGCGATTCCCGAGGTCATAGGACTTTGTAACGAGCAAGCGGGCGCGGAGCTGAAAGCACATGGTATGAATCTTGGAGGATCCATTAAATTGCCGTTTGGCAAAGTGCGTATGACGTTGGCACTGCACAGCTCCGGAGTGGCGGGCGGCATCGCCTGTGGCTTCGTTATCCAGATGGGCGGTAAGACGGTTTATTTCGCAGGGGATACGGCTCTCTTCCACGATATGAAGCTGATTGGACGCAAGGATTCCATTGATTATGCGCTGCTCCCAATCGGGGATAACTATACGATGGGGCTTGAAGATGCAGCTCTCGCGGCGCAGTGGTTAAATGCGGCTAACGTGATTCCGATTCATTACGACACTTGGCCGGTGATCGAGCAAGATGTCAAAAAGTATCAGGAACTGACGGAATCGAGCACCCGAGCGCACGTACACATCATTCAACCCGGCGAATCGTTGGAACTTAAATGACAAAAAACGCCCCCCAAGACAAACTGATCGTAATTTTGGGACCGACCGCCACGGGGAAGACAAAGCTGGCCGTTCGGATTGCGCAGGAATTACGGACGAGTGTCGTTTCGGGAGATTCGATGCTCGTCTATCGCGGCCTCGACATCGGCAGTGCGAAGCCTGACGAAGCGGAACGCGGAGGCGTACATCATGCATTGATTGATTGCTTGGATCCGGCGGTTGAAAGCTTTAACGCAGCGGAATTTCAGCGGCTGGCCGCCGAAGAAATACATTCTGTCAATCAAGGCGGTTCGATTCCAATCCTTGTTGGCGGCACGGGACTTTATGTAAAAGCGTTGCTGGAAGGATACCGGTTCAATAAAGATCAGGAGGACGATGAATTCCGAGCTTCGCTGGAAAATTTAGCAGAAAAGCGCGGCAAAGCGTATGTTCATAAAATGTTGGAAAAAGTTGACCCAAAGTTGGCTGCCAAGCTTCATGTCAACGATTTTCGACGTGTTGTACGCGCACTTGAGGTGTGGCATCTGGGAAAAGAACGAATCTCCCAGGAAAAACAAAACGGTGGTCTTGTTTACGACGCCTGCGTGATTGGGCTTCGTGCTGACCGAAAGATATTGTACGAACGGATTGAAAGGCGCGTCGACGCGATGATTGCCGCAGGCCTTGAGGACGAGGTCCGGCGACTTCTGGCGAGTGGCGTTGCGCGGAGCGCTCATGCGATGCAGGGCATAGGCTATAAGGAAATGTTGGCCTGTATCGACGGAAAATTGAGCTTGGCGGAGGCCGGTGCGAATATAAAAAAAGCAACCCGGCATTTTGCCAAGCGGCAATTTACTTGGTATCGAAAGATGCCGTACATTCATTGGTTCGATATTGACGCAGTTTCCCTTGAGAACCTTGTGAAAACGGTTTTGGAAGCAATAAACAATAAATTCATGTGAAGGGGAGAGCGCAGTGGCGGTAAAGACATTCAATTTACAGGATACTTTTTTGAATCAGGCACGAAAGGAGAACGTGGGCGTCGTTGTCCATTTGGTCAATGGTTTTCAGATCAAGGGCAATGTGCGCGGCTTTGATAGCTTTACGGTTGTTTTGGAGTCGATGGGAAAGCAGCAAATGGTTTACAAGCATGCAATCTCGACCATTACGCCTGCGCGGCCGCTGAACTGCGCCTTTGATACGGAGAGAAAAGAATAGAAATTAAAACCGCCGCGTGAGAAATTTGCGACGGTTTTTTCGTTGGGGAATTGATGATATGAAAATAAGAGGTTTTGAAGTTGTAACGGCTTACGCTAAAAAAGGAATTATTTTGCCGACGCGGAAAACAGGGGGGAGCGCGGGGTACGATCTCGCTGCAGCCGAGGACGTGTTGCTGGAGCCGAATCGTGTCACGCTGGTGCCGACAGGGGTTAAGGCGTACATGCAGCCGGACGAATATCTTGGAATCCATATACGGTCTGGTTTTTCCATTCGAAATATAGTGTCCTGTATCAATGATGAAGGAATTATTGACGCAGATTATTACGGCAATGCGGAAAATGAGGGGCATATTTTTGTGGCTCTAGTCAATCTAGGCGATGTCCCTGTACAAATTGCAAAAGGCACACGGATTGCGCAGGGAATTTTTAATCGTTACTTGACTGTGGACGATGACACAGCAGGGATAGGCACTGCCAGAAAAGGCGGCTTGGGATCGACGGGAGAATTGTAATCGTTAATTTGCTGACATTTGTGAGCATCTATGATAAAATACAAGTGGTTTTTTCAGAGGCATCATCAGAATGTGTGGGT
>DMKZ01000006.1 GCA_003454065.1 Spirochaetaceae bacterium | reverse complement strand
AGGGATATACAAGCGGCTTGTGGGCAGCTTCGCAATCAGCATATCAATAAAAGCGGCCATTTTGACTAATGAAGCTTTGCGCCGTATAATAGAATAGTGTAATGATGATATAAAAAGTGCGGTGAAGAATAGGGGGATTCGATTGTGATTGACCGTTTAGAATCCTTTTTGCAAAAAAACATTGACAGGTTGTTTCATCGAAATATTTCGGGAGAGCTGGAGCCTGCCGCAATACGTAAAGTTTTGGAAAACGAAATTCAGCAACGGCGAAAGCATACACGCAACGGATATATTGTACCCAATACCTATGAAATCAAGCTCGGTACTGAGGACTATCAGCGCCTTTCTTCGGCGAGGCTCATGGAAGATATGATTGTTTTTGTTGAAAAAGCGCTGATTCAGTCAGACAGCTTCATGGACGGTTTCTTGTCCCTGCGTTTAAGAGATGATGCCTCGATGGAGAATGGGAATTTTGAAGTTGCCTCCCATTATGCGGACACGAAGCCGCAAATAGCGGCAGATACTGATTCTAACACCTTAGTGTTGTCACATTCCGATTTTACGCTTCCGCTTAATCTTCCGCCGGTGCGTCGGCTGGCCTCTCTGCGTGTTATCCGAGGTATCGACGCAAAAGCATATCTGGAAATTGGGGAGCGTAAAGTCTACTTGGGGCGCCGAGATCAAAACGACTTCATCTTGACGGATCTCAATGTGTCACGATTGCACGCGTCAATTGAATATGAGCGTCATCGTCATGTCATTCGTGACGCTGGTAGCCTGAACGGATTGTTTGTCAATGGGACGCGTACATCGGACGCGTGCCTTGCACCCGGCGACGAAATTGGATTAGGCAATACATTGCTCCGGTATGAGATTATTTGATACTTCGAAAATACTGTCGGACAGGAGGCGAAGCGTATGGCGGAAGTCTATTTGGCCACGGATATCGGGCCGCGACGGGAATTGAACGAAGATGTCGTAGCTAATTTGGGGCATGAAACATACGTGATCGCCGACGGCATGGGCGGATATGCGGCTGGAGAGGTTGCAAGCCGTATTTTAGCGGATACGGTGCGGGATGTTTTGGCTGAAGAGTCGAGTTTCGACGAAAAAGTCTTGAAAAAAGCGATACTTTGCGGAAACGACGCAATCCTAAAAAAAGTGCACGAAAACCCCAAGTATTCCGGTATGGGGACTACGGCGACCATTTTTCATCGTGAAAATAGCGTAATCGTATGGGCGCATGTGGGCGACAGTAGGCTTTATCTGTTACGGAATCAAATGCTCAAGCAAATTACTCGCGATCACTCGCTAGTTTCCGATCTTGTCGCAAATGGCTCTATCACACAAGAAGAGGCGCGTTTTCATCCGAAGCGTAACGTCATTACGCGAGCTGTTGGCGTTGAAGCAGAGCTAGATGTTGATACAGGCGCCTTTTCGACGATGGAGCGCGATATATTGATGCTCTGCAGCGACGGATTAACTGCTGTGTTATCGGATGAGGATATTTGCGATATGATTCTCATGCCCCCAGGAGGGGAAAACGTGGCTGAACGATTGGTACGAAAAGCCATTGAGGCCGGAAGCCATGATAATATCAGCGCGATTGTCGTAAAGTATGACTGATAAGGTCAGTTATATTGACTATCTGAAGTAATTCAGAGGAACACTGAATAAGCAAGAAGCCTTATCAGCGATTCCGTAGCAAGGTGGAGGGACGTAACGTGGAACGCGGCATTTTGGATCACCGCTATGAACTCCTCGAGCATATCGGCGGCGGTGGAATGGCTGACGTCTATAAAGCCCATGACACGATACTCGATCGCATGGTCGCGGTCAAAATTCTTCATGCCCAGCTTGCCAACGACGAGGAATTTTTGGAGAAGTTTCGGTTGGAAGCAAAAGGTGCGGCGCGATTGTCGCATCCAAATATTGTTGGGATATACGATGTTGGCCATGATGTGGACAAATATTATATAGTAATGGAATATATTGCCGGAGAGACGTTAAAGAAAAAAGTGCAACGAGAAGGCTGCCTTTCCGTGGAAGAAGCTCTTCGCATCGCAAAGGAAATTGCGCGTGCCCTTCGAGAAGCGCATGCTAACAACTTGGTGCACTGTGATATAAAACCGCACAATATTCTCGTTACACCGGATGGACGTGTGAAAGTGGCGGATTTTGGGATTGCGCGCGCTGTCACATCGTCAACGATGACATACAATGGAAATGTCATCGGCTCCGTGCATTACTTTTCCCCGGAACAGGCAAAGGGAACGAAAGTGACGCCAAAATCAGATATTTATTCCCTAGGTGTCGTTCTTTATGAAATGCTGACTGGATCCCTTCCGTTTACAGGTGAAACGACGGTGAGCATCGCCTTAAAGCATTTGCAGGAGGAACCGAAACCGATTTGCCAACACAACCATAAGTTGCCGCCGATGGTTGAAGCTATTGTTCAGAAAGCGATGGCGAAAGAACCGGGGGACCGGCCGAGCAGTGACGAGATGATTGAAGATATTCAGCATACTGAGCGCTTCCTCGGCTTTGAAGGCG
>DMKZ01000027.1 GCA_003454065.1 Spirochaetaceae bacterium | reverse complement strand
GTTTTCCGCCGCTGTCAGAGAGTGCTTCTGCACGCTCTACGAAAGAGGGCTCATATATCAGGGGGAGTATCTGGTAAATTACTGCCCGCATTGCCAAACTGCTCTGAGCGACGATGAAGTGGAGTACAAAAGTGTCGATTCGTTCCTCTATTTCGTGAAATATCCGCTTGCCGGCGAGGATGACTCGCTCGTAGTGGCGACTACGAGGCCTGAGACCATGTTCGGCGACACCGCTGTCGCCGTGCATCCGGACGACGACAGGTTCAAGCGTTTCGTCGGCAAGAAGATAAGCCTTCCGCTGACGGATAGGAAAATAGAGGTGATAAAGGACAGCTTCGTCGAATTGGGATTCGGAACGGGCGCTGTCAAGATCACTCCGGCTCACGATCCTCATGACAGGGATTGCGGAATAAGGCACAACCTTGAAGTGATCAATATCCTCAATCCTGATGGCACCCTGAACGGCAATGTTCCTGAAAAATTCAGAGGGCTTGATTGCCTGACGGCCAGAGAACTCGTGGTCAAAGAGCTTGAGGGCAAGGGCTATATGCTAAAGAAAGAGCCTATAAGCCATGAAGTCGGTCATTGCTATAGATGCGGGACGATAATAGAGCCTTATCTCAGTAAGCAGTGGTTCGTCCGAATGGACGGAATGGCTCAGAAGGCGCTGGATGCGCTTGATACCGGTAAAATCGTCTTCTATCCGAAGAAGTGGGAATCTACATACAGGAATTGGATGGAGAACATAAGGCCGTGGTGCATTTCAAGGCAGTTGTGGTGGGGCCATAGGATACCGGCATGGACATGTGCGGATTGCGGTGATGTGACGGTTGCCAGACAGGATCCGACGGAATGCCCGAATTGCCACGGCAAAAACATAAAGCAGGATTCCGATGTTCTCGACACATGGTTCTCGTCATGGCTTTGGCCTTTCGGAACTTTAGGCTGGCCTGACAAGACGGCGGATTTTAGATCGTTTTACCCTACGACTGCGCTCGTCACGGCTTACGATATAATTTTCTTCTGGGTCTCCAGAATGATAATGGCCGGATTGGAGTTCACCGGGCAGGTTCCGTTCAAGGACATTTACATAACCGCTCTGGTTCGCGACAAGAAAGGCAGAAAGATGAGCAAGAGCTTGGGTAATGGAATAGACCCCTTGAAAGTCATAGAACTTTATGGTTCCGATGCGATGAAGTTCACGCTTGCCTATCAGGCTGCGCAGGGTCAGGACATACTCATTGACATGGATTCGTTCAAATTCGGATCAAAGTTCGCCAATAAGCTTTGGAACGCCGCAAGGTTCATATTCATGAATTTGGAAGGCGCGGATCATATCGATATCGACGATATGCATTTGAATGACTATGACAAGTGGATCCTGCATAAGCTGAATCTTGCCATAGACAAGACTGCGCAAGCGTTTGCCGAATACAAGATAAATGAGTCCATGTGGGCTGTTTACGACTTTTTCTGGAATGATTTCTGCGATTGGTATATCGAATTCAATAAATCGAATATCCAATCTTCTGATCCCAGGGTCAAGAGCAAAACGGTTTCCATGCTTCTGCGCATTTTAGATGCTTCGCTTAAGCTCATACATCCGGTTATGCCTTTGATAACCGATGAGATATACCAGAAGATGCCGAATTCGTTCGGAACCCTCGCAAGCGCTCGGTATGCTGAAAAGGTTGCGGTGAATTCTTCTGAGATAAGCTTCCGCAAAGTGGAGAGCTTCAAAGATGCGATCAGATCCTTCAGGAATCTTAAGGTTGTCCTGGGGATCGAGCATAGCGTGAAATGCGAGGGCGTGCTGATCATTGATGATGACAGAATAGGCGAGTTCGTTTCCGAACAGAAGGAGATGGCAATGGATTTCGCAGGTCTTTCATCTCTTTCGATAGAGCAGCAAAGAAGTTCGTCCTATGTCTATAGCGCCGGTTCGGGTTTCGTTTCGGGAATCAGGAAGCCGGAGGACTTTGATCCGTCGAGCAGAGCGGATGAGGTCAGACGCGAGATCGAGAGAACGCAGGCCGATTTGCAGAAGAGCAATGCGAAATTGTCGAACGAGGGCTTTATGAGCAAGGCGAAACCTGAGGCGATAGAGAAGGAGCAGTCCAAAAAGAGCGAATTCGAGGAAAAGATATCCAAGCTCAATGGGATTTTGAAGATTCTGCAGGTGTGATTGTGGGGAATCGCCGTTCTTCCTTCGTTCTGTTTGCTTTGGTCCTTCTTTTCGCGCCTTTTTCCTTCGCTGCCGAAGAAGGTCTTCCCGCTGCTTCCGCTGCAAAGGCTCTTGGCGATTATTACGAAGCTACGGTCGAAGAGGCGGAGAATTTTCGCAATGCATTCGATACGGATGTTTTCGTCATTGAGGATTATTCCGAAAAGGAGGACGATGGCTATGCGATCGTGACATTCGCAATATCCGGAAAGGAATTTAAGATCATAAGCCGCAACGACATTCGCGATTACAAGAAAGAGCTCCGCAATGTCTTTTCAGCAGAGCTCGGAAGCCTTGTCAAGAATTCTGGTATTCGCATTTACAACAAATATAAGAACATTGTCGTGGCGAAAGGGGATATGAATGTTTCGGATTTGCTGGTTCTCAAGTCGATTGACGGCAAAAGCGGAACATATGTCGTCAATCAGGAGGGTTCTTTCGAAGAGGTGCAGGCGGATGGCAGCAAGAAGCAAAGCATCTTTTATTTTCTGAAGCCATTGAAGGCTGCGCACGTATTCAATAATGCCAGGCTCATCAAGAAGAAATTGCATCTGATGATAAGTGCGTCTTATGGATTTCAGTTCACGGATCCGTTCGGCCATATAGTAGAGGCGAGCGTCAAATCCACAAGGGCGTATCCGCTGTATTTGAGCGCTGGCCTTGTCTATATGCATCGGATAGGCGAAATGAACGGATTCGGGGTTCGTCTGGGAATGGAGACGTTCATGAGCATCGATAGCTTTTTCGGGCTTCAGACCGGATTGGGCTTTTTCGCTGCTTCCTGTTTTTCCGTTCTTTACGATATCCAGTCCGAATCCATCGCTTATGTTCCGGATTTGGAAATCGGATTCAAATGGTTTTTCGATTCGGAATACGCCATAAGCTTCGGCGCGCGTTTTGTCGATGAGTTTTCAAAAAAAGCGTTCGGCAATTCCGCTTCCTATTCCGGAAAGCGAAGCGCATGCCTTTCAATTGGCTTGCTCACCATTGTTTGAATGTCGCTTTCGGATTGGCAGGCTTTTAGAAGTGCCCTTAAGCTTCATTCGTTCCTTGCGGCAGCGGCGTTCAACATTGTTTTTTTTGAAAAAAAGCATATAATGGCCAGTATGTCCGAGAGATTTTCGGAGAAGGTGTTTCATTGCGGATGAAGAGAGTTTTCCTGATTGCTATCGCTTCGATTGCTTTGATGCAATCGCTTTTTGCGGATGATAGAGTGGATGTAAAAGGGATAAAGGACTTTGAAGTTTTCCGGAAAATGAAGGTTTTGGATGTTTTGGGATCCGTGAATATCAGGATGTTCTCCGATCGGGACGAGGTCAATAGCAAAGTGTTCGGTGATGCATGGCAGGATCTGATGATGGATAAGGCGGATGCCGAGGAATCGGTCAGGTACCATCTGGAGCTTATCGACATAGACATAGATGGGATTTCATACGATATAATCTGCCTGAAGGAGAAGAACAGCCTTGCTCGCGTAAGGTATTACATTTTGAACATTTTCAATGATGCGGATTCTGCTGAAACGTATTTCAAAAGATTGACGGCTGTCTATGACAACTATAGCGATTTGGTTTCCAAAAGCTCGGTCATGCAGCTTTTCCTTAATATAAACTATACCGAGAATCCGATGTTCGAACGATATAACTATTACATAATGGGATGGTATTACGATGATTCGTATTTCACCACCCTTTGCATCTTATAGGAGGATTTTTTTATGGCTACACCTACACCGCATAACAGTGCGAAGCTTGGAGACATCGCTGAATTGGTCATCATGCCCGGAGATCCGAAAAGGGCGGAATTCGTAGCGAAGAATTTTCTCAAAGACGCCAAATGCTTCAATGAAGCGAGGGGCATGCTCGGCTTTACGGGCGAATATGATGGAAAGAGGGTTTCCGTCATGGGGTCCGGAATGGGGATGCCGTCGATGGGAATATATTCCTATGAGCTTTTCGCTTTTTACGATGTCAAGCACATCATAAGGATAGGAACGTGCGGTTCGTATCTTTCGGACGCTCAGCTCGGCGATCTGTATCTGGTCAAGGAAAGCTGGACGGATAGCAATTTCGGCTGGACGCTTGCGAAGATTGAAGACAAATCGCTGCCTTCAAGCGATGAAATAAACAAGGCGCTCGCTTCTTCCGCTGCCGATGTCAAAATAAAGACGAAGGATATCAAAGCCTATGCTTCCGATATATTCTACAGGCCAGGCAAGCTCGGTGAGGAGATGTCGAATGCGGAAAAGGAGAAGATGAAGGGCATGGGAATAGCCGGTGTGGATATGGAAAGCTATGCTTTGTTCGCAAATGCCAAGCTTTTGGGGAAGAATGCCGCCTGCATGCTTACGGTCTCTGACGTGATAGGCTCCGATAGGAAAATGACTGTGGAAGAAAGACAGAATTCCCTCGTTTCCATGATAAAAGTCGCTCTTGGGAGCAGCAAATACCTTTTGAAATGAGAAAGCATCTCGCAATTGTCCTGCTGTTATCGTCGTTTGCTTCGGTTTTCCTTTCCTGCCATAATGGCGATCCGGATTATCCGAGGCATGATGAGATCAAATACGAATATAAGATTGATTTGGACGGGTACGTCCTTTCGAAGGCTTACGGTTATGAAGTCAACGAATGGTCCGTTCCATCGCAATGGAACGATAATTTGAATGGCGTCAAGAATGTAGTCGAAATAGGAAGCAATTCCTTCGTGTCATGGAGGCATTTGCGCGAAGTGAGCATTCCTTCGTCAGTAACCTGCATTCGCGAAGCGGCATTCGAGGATTTGCCCAAGCTCAAGAAGGTCAGGTATTCCGGCGGTTGCGAGATTGATACTATCGAATCCTATGCCTTTAGATATTGCAGCGCCATTGAGACGATAGAGGTTCCGTGCAAATTGAAGGTTATCGGAAAGCAGACGTATCAATATTGCGACGGAGCCACATCTGTCGTTTTCATGAAAAACGAAGCGAACGAGACGGGGCTTGAAGTGATAAACGAAGCAGCGTTCTACGGCTGTTCGAAGCTTTCTTCCGTGACCATACCGAAGAGTGTCGCCAAAATTGATCGAGGAGTCTTTTACGGCTGTTCGAGTTTGAAAAGCGTTGATTTCGAGGATGGCAGCGTGCTTTCGATAATTCAGGACAATGCATTTGGAAAGTGCGCTAGCCTTACATCGCTTGTCATCCCAAGAAGCGTCAGATTCATCGGGAAGAAGGTTCTTTCCGGTCAAAAGAAAGTGACAGTGCAATACAAGGGGAGTCAGGCGGAATGGGATTCCATAGTCAAGGATGAGGAATGGAAAGGCTCGGGGGATAGCGAGGTCGAAGTTGAAATTGTTTTCGCATCGACCTGATATGATGCGATTCGAGAGCCTTGTGGGATCTTCATCATGACGGATATCGGCGAAAGAATCCTCGCGGCGGCAGAGGCCGATTCGGAAATTGTTTCAAAAGTCGTCTCGTTTCTTAAGGAGAGCCCGGCTAAATACAAGGGTGATTTCATCCCGTTTTCTTTGGTTCCCGATGTTTTCGACGGTCATGCCAAATCGCTATTCGATAAGATAGCGTTCGATTTTTCGATAATTGTCAGCAAGACGCTTGAGCGCTTCATCGCTTCGCCTGAATTCAGGGGAAGAATCGAAATTGACGACAAACTGTTCGCGCTTATGGACAGGCTGGCATCGGGTATTCCCGAAGACGCTGCTGAGAAAGCGGCACTTGATGCCGCTTCGTTTTTGAGGTTCGATTGCTTATATTCCTTTGTGTCGGGCGTTGGCACGGTGGAAATATGCGAAGTGAATTCAAATGCTCTCGGCGGTATCGCCGAATCATTTTTCGTGGAGCAGGCCGTAGAGCTTCAACCTGCGTTCAGGCGATTCAAATCCGAA
>DMKZ01000145.1:4609-17733 GCA_003454065.1 Spirochaetaceae bacterium | reverse complement strand
ATGCACGTTCTTTCTTTTTCCTGTTCAGAAATTGCTGGTCAGGCTTTCCGAGCGCATTATTCCGGACGATAGGAAAGAGGATGAGGTGGAGCTTGATGAGAGGCTTCTGATAACGCCGGCCGTCGCTCTCGATCAATGCAGATCGGTAATCAACACAATGGCGAAGACCAGCATCGAGGCAATAAAGCTCAGCTTCACGCTCATAGGAAAATACGACGAGAGCCTTGTCGATCCGATCATAGAGCTAGAGGACAAGACCGATCGTTATGAGGATATTCTGAGCACTTATTTGATAAAGTTCTCATCGAGGAAGATCAATTCCGCAGACAGCATGAAGGCTACGGAATATCTGAAATGCATTGGGGATTTCGAACGAATGGCGGACCATTCCATAAACATAGCCAGAAACGCGAAGGAAATGGATGAGAAGGAGATAGTGTTTCCCGAGTCCACCAAGGACGATATAAGCGTTCTTCTGCGTGCGGTGACTGATATTTGCGAAAAGACGGTGGATACTTTCCTGAACGAAGACATCGCAAAGGCGTATGACATAGAGCCTCTCGAACAGGTGATAGACAAGCTCAAGGAAGAAATAAGGATCAGGCACATCAAGAAGATGCAGCAGGGTATATGCTCCATGCACGAGGGATTCGTTCTCGGCGATCTGCTTACGAATCTGGAAAGGATTTCGGATCATTGCTCGAATATCGCAGGCTGCATGATCGACAGCAGGGAGAACAACCTTCTTCTGCATACCACGCTCGGGGCAATCAAGAACACCGATGAGTTCAAGCTCAAGTACGACGGATTCCTTTCCCAATATGCGCTTGCCGAGATACAATCGTAGCGACAGGTTGCGTTTTCCGCAAAAATAAATATAATTACTCTGTTTTGCCATAATTGTGGCTAGCTCTTTCAGCGCGCCGGGCATGCGAGCTGATTTTAATTTTTAAAAGCCAAAGGAGTTGCAATGAGGAAAAAGTACGAATTGACGGTCATCTACAGGGAAGCTGAAGATGAAAGGAAGGAAGGCATCGAGTTTTTGGAGGGGGTGCTTGGCAAATATGAATCCAAAATCATCACCAGAAACGAGCTCGGAATCAGAAAGTTCGCCTATGACATTCAGAAGTGCCAAAGGGGATTTTATGTTTTCTACATGCTCGAACTTGATGGATGCGCCGTAGCTAAGATCATGTGTGAGCTCAACATGTCCCATTTGCTTTTGAGGTATCTGTTCGTGGAGAAGGAAGATCCTACGCAGGGCCAGATAGAGAAAAGGAAGACGAAGGAAAGGAAAATGAGGGATTTCCTTGCTCGCAAGGCGAGGAATTCCGCTCCTGCCGCATCGACTGTTCCGGACAAGGACAAGGAAGCCGAGATGATGGAGCTTCAGGAGAGCGAAGAGTCGGAGAAGGAAGAGAAGGCTGATGAATAGTTTCAGCAATGTTACATTGGTAGGCAGGCTGACGCGCGATGCTGAGATGAGGACATCGTCCAGCGGAGTCGCAGTGGTCAGGTTCGCAGTGGCGATCGACAGAAGAAGAAGGGACGGGGATAATTTCGTCACTGACACTACTTTCATCGAGGTTTCATATTTCGGACAGAGCGCGAAGAATATATGCATGTATCTCGAAAAGGGTCTTCTGGTCGGGGTAACAGGCGAGCTGAATCAGCGGAAATGGGAAAGCCAGGATGGCGTCAAGAATTCCAGAATCGAGGTTCTTGCCAGCAATGTTCATCTGATCGAAAGCAAGAACATGAAGGAAAACCGCTTGCAAGGCGGATCTCAGTCGGATCAGCGCTTGCAGGGCGGTTCTGCTTATTCCGACGCCGGACGACAGCAGTCGGCATCAAACTCCGGAATCAAGCAATATGTCCCGGATGACAACATCGGTCCGGACAGTTTCAACGACGACGATGTTCCGTTTTAAGAGGTAATATATGGGTGAGGCAAAATATTCGAACGATAGGAAAAATGATAGGAAGCAGGCTAGATCGGCAGGCGTTTACAGAAAGAAGTATTGCAGGCTTTGCGCCTTTGACGCGGCCCTTCCTGATTACAAGAACCCTGAGGGCTTGAAGAAGTACATAACCGAAAGGGGAAAGATTCTTCCGCAGAGGGTTACGGGAACTTGCGCCAAACATCAGCGCATTGTCGCCAGGGAAGTGAAAAGAGCAAGGATTCTTGCCTACCTTCCGTTCGATAGGAAATAATGACCGGTAGAGGAGATTGAGAGATGAAAGTTATACTTAATGTGGATTATGCCGGACTTGGAGAAGAAGGCGACAGCGTAACGGTTAAGGACGGCTATGCCAGGAACTATTTGATTCCCAAAAGGATTGCAATGCTTGATACCCCTCAGGCCAGGGCTTATTTCGCATCCAGGATGAAGGCGATCGAGCAAAGGAAGGAAGAGAAGAGGCAGAAGAGCCGTGATGTCAAATCCAAACTCGCGGATATGGAAGTCAAATTCGTGATGCCCGCATCCGATACCGGAAAGATATTCGGTTCGGTGACTTCGAACATGATATGCGAATATCTTGCCAAGGAGGGCATTGAGATCGAGAGGAAGAAGATCGAAGTCAATTCCAAGGATATCAAGAGCGCCGGCAGCTATTCGTTCGTCGTTTCCCTTTACGGAGGAGACACTCAGACCGTGAAGCTCGTGGTCGAAGCCGAAAAGAAGGAAGCGAAGCTTTCCGAAAAAGAGCTGAGAAAGCCGAGACGCGCGAAGGAGGAAGTCAAGGAAGGGGATGATAACGCCTTCGAGGTCGAGTCCGACGCCGTGCGGAATGAGGAAAAAGGCGAGGCGGATCAGCAATAGGCATCCGCGTTCAAGCAATTTGAATTGCAGCGGGATATTTTGTCCTGCTGCTTTTTTTATGGATTTTCATGAGCATTGACAGAGTTAATTCCTCGAATAGCGTCTCGTCTGGTTTGAAGGGCAGGCCGCTTCCTCACGATGCGGAAACCGAGAGCGCTGTTTTGGGCGCCGCTTTTTTGTCGAAAGATGTTTTCGAGGAGGTTACCGAAGACCTTGATGAGAATGATTTTTATGAAACGGTGCATAGGAACATATTCGTTTCATTGCGGGATTTCAGCAACAGAAACCCCGGAATTTCGGTTGACATAGTTTCGTTCAGGAATTTTCTCAATGCTACGGGAAGGCTTGAAGCATGCGGCGGAACCGGTTACGTTTCATCTATCATAGAGAATTCGCCCGATGCGGTCAATATCGATAATTACATAAAGGTAATCAAGGAATATGCGCTCAGGCGCAGGATGATAGAAACCAATCAATGGATAATAAGCCGGTCGTTTGATTTTTCCGACAACATCGATGGCATTTTGGACGATTCCTCGTCCCGCATATTGGAACTGAGCCTTAGGTCCGCAGGGCGCAATTCGCTGATAAACATAAGGGATTTCATATTAGGATACAGGGAAACGCTTGAAGACAGGATTGCGAACAGGGTCTCCATAACGGGAATAGAGACAGGCTTTCCGGTGATAGACAACAAGACGCATGGCTTCAGGCCCGGGCAGCTGATAATAGTCACGGGCCGTCCCGGAACGGGAAAGACCGCCTTCGCCCTTTCGTGCATCATGAACATGGTGAAGAAGGAATTTGTCAGCAAAACCAAGGACGAAGACGGAAAATGGATAGAGCGTTCGCATTTCATAAAGCCAGCTTTTCTGTCTTATGAAATGGGCATCGAGGAAATACTCTACAGGCTTTTGTCGAACATCAGTCATGTTTCCGGAAGCGATTTGATCACTAACAACATAAAACCCGGCAGTTCCGAGCACGAAAACGTGAAATTCGCCATAGAGAGGCTTGCGCAGAGAGACTTTTTCTTCGTGGAAGCTGGCGGAATGACCATACCGGACATAAAGGTGCAGGCGCGCAAGATGAAGAAAGAGGGCATGGACATCATGTTCATAGACTATATTGGACTCATCAGTCCGGAGAATCTTTCTTCCAGAATGCAGCAATTCGAGAAAGTCGCATATTTTTCAAGAAATCTCAAGATTCTCGCCAGAGAGCTTCAGATTCCGATAGTGGCTTTGGCTCAGCTTAACAGAGAGGCCGAGAAGGAAACGCCGACCATAGCGAACATCAGGGATTCGGGAGCCATAGAACAGGATGCGGACACCGTCATAATACTTAATGATCCCTTGAAGATGAGGCAAGCCGAAGGCGTGCCTGCGCAGCAGGTCTCCGCAAAGGCGGGGCAGGCTTCCCAATCGGGAGAGGATTCGGGTGAGGCGCATGCGGATGAGGCGTTCAGCCTTTATCCGGAGAAGGAATACGAGGAGTTTTATAACGACGCTTCGGTGAAAAGGAAAATGAAGAGGATTACTGCGATAATCGCAAAGCAGAGAAACGGAGAAACCGGAGCAGGCGATTTGTGCTTCTTGGAAGACATCACGACATTCTGCAATTACGAAAGGATCGCAAAAAAGAGAATGTAGCGGAAATGAGGCTTCTGAGGAACACAACCTTATTCGTTTCGATTGCCATTCTGCTGGCGTATGTCGTTTTCACCGATGGCTTGAGCGGCGTTATGACGGCGTTCAGAACTCTTGATTGGTTTTACTTTGCAATAGCGGCCGCAGTCAGTTTCTCGTCTTTTTTCGCGGATGCGCTCATCGTTCATTTTCTGAGGGCGAAATATCGCAAGGACAGGTACTCCAAGTCGTTGTACAATGTCCTTTTCGTATTCGCTTCGAACAATCTGATTCCGGCAACGCTTCAAGTCGGAATCGCCGCAGAGACTGCCTTGCTCAATTCGCAAGGATTGAAAGTCAGCGATGCCGGTTCGCTCGTGCTGTATAGGCAAACGGTGAATTTCATCGCGGTTACGGTGTTTCCTTTGGCGTTGGTGGCGTTATCTTGGGATTATTTCGCAACTCATGCGAGCGTTCTGCTTCTGGTTCTTTTCGGCGCGGGTCTGGTGATAGAGGCTCTGACCAGCTTGTTCTATGCTTTCGTAGGGACTTGGAGCGGATTTTTGATGCTGATAGCGAGGTTTTTCATAAGGATAGGTTGTTCTTTGAAATTGATCGGAGACAAGGATGCCGCATTGGAGGCTGCGCAGAAGAGCATTTTCGACTTGAAACGGCAAATGAGCGAATTGCCTTTCGGCTTTTCGGATGGCCTGATAGTGTTCTTTTTTTGCATATTGCGCAATTTCCTCACTTTCATGTCGTCGTTCTTCATCGCACGCGCTCTGGGCGTCGCTTCGCATGCGAATTTCTGGACTTTCATAGCCGCCTATTCCTTTGTTTCCATAATTCCCGTCGTAGTGCCGCTTCCCGGAGGGCTTGGCATTGCGGATTTGACTTATGTCAGCATTTTTTCCGATATGGCGGGCGGCAGCATAAACATGATGATGCTTCTTTGGAGGCTGATGACATTTTACTTTCCTGCGATTGTCTCTATAATATTGATGTCTGCTCCGATGCGCGGTGGAAAGAAGGTTGCAGGTGCCGAAGAAAACGCCGGAGAAGAGAAAACATGAAGGGAACTCGAAAACTTGTGTCTATCAGAATCATAGCTTGCGCGCTGTTGCTGTCGGTTTTTGCAATGCCTGCTTTTTCGGCTACGAAGCTTCCCGACTACGAGCCCTATGCGGAAGATGAGTTCCCCGATTGGATGAAGAAGCTCAGACGGGCTGAAGTGATCACTCTCGGCGCTACGGCCATGACATATCCCATAATCGGATTGTTCACCGATTTCGATGATAGCCAAATGGAGGGGTTTTGGCTGAAGTTCGGCGTTTCGGCTGCAGCCGGCGCCCTTATAGCACTTGCGGATTACATAATAGGCGAAGTCCATGACGCGTCCAAAGGTTCGGCTTCGGATAGCGATGCGATAATAGTTCTCGATCCCGAATCCGATGAGGCGTCGAGCCTTGATATGATGAAGAGCGCCAATGCGATCGATGTCGAATCGCAATCATCGTCCGGTCCGGTTCAGAGCAGATGACGGGAGACTTTGAAAATTCCAGATCCCAAGCTCGCCGTATGCCTTTGATTTGCGATAAGGCCATGCGGCTTGATGCCTTCATAGCATCCAATTTCATCCGTTATTCTCGCAATCGGATCAAAGAGGCCGTTCGAAACGTCCGCGTGAACGGCAAGCCGGTCGGGAAGCTTTCGAAGCTCCTATCCGCTGGCGATAGCGTCGAATTCGAATTGGATGATAGGATGCTTGAGAAGAGCAGCCCTGAATGCCATTCGGAGCCTGTCGATTTGGACATGGTTTACGAGGATGATTGGCTTGCGGTGATAAACAAGCCCCAGGGAGTGGCGGTTCATCATGGCAACGGGCATTTCTCCGGAACTGTGGAAGATGCTTTGTTCTGCGAGCTTAATAAGGACAGGATTGATGAGATGTCGGCGTTCAGATACGGAATAGTCCATAGGCTCGATATGGATACGTCGGGTCTGATGGTAATCGCGAAGACGAGCTTGGCGGCGGAGCATCTGATCGGCGAATTCAAGGGCAGGCGCGTCTTCAAGGAATACATCGCATTGGCCGAAGGCCATATAGCCGAATCAGAAGGGACCATCGTAACGGGAATCAGACGCAGCGAAAGGAACAGGCTGAAGTTCGAGACTTGCGAGCAGGACGAGGGGAAAATCGCCATTACGGAATACAACGTCTTGAAATATTATGCCGACAAGGCCACATTGCTGTCATTGATTTTGAAAACCGGAAGGACGCATCAGATAAGGGTTCATTTGAAAAGCATCGGAAATCCGATAATGGGCGACGTCCTATACGGCAAGCCGCGGAATTGTGGAATGACGCTGATGCTTCACGCCAAAAGGCTGGGCTTTCATCATCCGTCCGGAGAATATATGGAATTCGACAGTGATGTTCCGGAAAGGTTTTCGAATGCCGATAGGATGCTTGGAGGCTGAAGGAGCGATATGGAAAGGGTTTTGGGCGAAATCGTTCTGATCTCGAGCACTTCCTTTCAAGCGAGGGTTGATGGAAGAATCGTCAACGCCGTTATAAAGGGGAAGCGTTTGAAAGGTCAGGAAGACGTCAGATTCGAGCTTTGGGACAAGAAGAAGGTATTTTTCGACAATTCGCTTTGCGTGGGCGATGTCGTTCGGTTGGAGTTTGAATCGGAGAGTTGGAAAATAACGGAAAGGCAGCAGCGCGAATCTTCTTTCGTGAGATATAATTTCATCAAGAGAAAACTTCAGACGATAGGCTCCAATTTCGATATGCTGTGCATAATAGCGCCGCATAACTCTCCTGCTATGAACTCCTTTTTCGTTAATACGACGCTTATGGGGCTTGATGGCAAGTGCAGGATCGTTTTCGTGTTCACCAAATCTGATTTGGAATTTTCGAAGGATGACGAGAACGTCATAGACGCGATAGATACGGCAGGATTCGAGTCTGTGCGGGTGTCGTCGAAGTCCGGCGACAATATCTCTGTTCTGAGGGAGATGGTCGAATCGCGAACCGCGCTGTTCGTGGGCGAATCGGGAAGTGGCAAGAGCACGCTTTTGAATGCTCTTTTCTGCAAGGATATGCAAATGGTCGGCGAATTGTCGAAGAAAGGGAATGTAGGTTGTCATACGACGACTTCCTCCGTGCTTTTGTCCGATGAGAAATTGCGCATAATAGACACTCCGGGAATAAGATTCGTTCGGCCGTTGTCGCTGAAATGGGACGGAGTTATTGCATGCTTTCCGGAGTTTTCCAAGTTTCAATGCAGATATGCGGATTGCAAGCATATCGGAGAATCGGGATGTAAGGCCGATGAAGCTGCCGGCAGAGGTATCATTTCGCAGGTCAGGCTTTCGGATTATAGGCGCATGATGGAGACAAATGATGGAAAGATATAAGGTTTTCGGAATGAGCTGCGCGGCTTGTCAGTCGCGAGTGGAAAAGGCGGTGTCGCAAGTCAAGGGCGTGACAGGATGTGCAGTGAGCCTTCTCACCAAATCCATGAATGTCGAAGGGACTGCATCCGCCGAATCGGTGATGAGGGCGGTGGCGAAGGCAGGCTATAAGGCCGAGCTTGAGGGGAAGGCGTCGGCTTCGTCGGCCGTGCAAGCCGAAGACGGCTTCGGATCCGAGACAAAGAAATTGAAGATGCGGCTGATAGCTTCAGTCGCTTTTTTGGTCGCGCTTATGTATGTGACTATGGGACATAATATGCTTTCATGGCCTGTCCCGCCTTTTTTCGAGCATAATCATGTCGGTCTTGCATTGGTTCAATCGATTTTGTCCGCCGCCGTGATGATAGTCAATCGGAAATTCTTCTCATCGGGATTCAGGTCGCTTTTCGCCGGAGCTCCGAATATGGATACGCTTGTCGCAATGGGTTCCGGCGTATCATTCGCATGGAGCATTTGGGTTTTTTTGAAAATGGGCGCTATGATCGCATCGGGCTTCGGGAATGCGGAGCTGGCGGCATCGTATCACAACGAGTTGTATTTCGAATCCGCCGCCATGATACCTGCCCTGATAACCGTAGGAAAGCTTTTGGAGGCGATTTCCAAGGGAAGAACCACCAATGCGCTGAAAGCCTTGGCGAAATTGCAGCCCGAGACGGCGAATGTCTTGCGCGATGGCGCAGAGGTTTCCGTTCGCATATCCGAATTGGCCGTTGGCGATACGTTCGTGGTCAGGCCGGGCGAGAAGATTCCGGCTGACGGAATCGTGCTGGACGGTTCCGGCGCGGTCGATGAGTCGTCGATGACAGGCGAATCGGTCCCTTCCGACAAGACCATCGGAGACAAGGTAAGCGCTGCGACCATTGATTTGTCGGGATGCCTGAAATGCCGCGCCGAGAGGGTGGGCGAGGACACGTCTATGAGCAGGATAGTGCGGATGGTGGCCGATGCTTCCGCGACCAAGGCTCCGATAGCGCGCCTTGCGGATAGGATATCGGCAGTGTTCGTTCCGTCCGTTTTGCTTTTATCGTTGATTGTTTTCGGCGGATGGATGATATCCGGAGCGCAAGTTTCGCAAGCGGTGTCAAGGGCGATTTGCGTGCTTGTGATCTCATGCCCATGCGCTTTAGGCTTGGCGACTCCTGTTGCGATAATGGTTGGAAGCGGCCTTGGTGCAAGAAACGGCATACTCGTGAAAACCGCGCAAGCACTTGAGTCGATCGGAAAAACGAAAGTGGCTGTTTTCGACAAGACGGGAACGATAACGCAAGGGAAGCCGCAGATGACCGATATTGCGGTCGCTACGGGGATTTCCGAGATGCAACTGCTTGAAGCGGCATATTCCTTGGAATGCAAGTCCTCCCACCCTTTGGCGAAGGCTGTTGCGGCGGAATGCGAAAGAAGAGGCGCGGTAGCAGTGGAAGTCGAGGATTTTGCCGAAATCGCAGGTTGCGGAGTGAAGGGGGCAATCAATGGCATCGAGACGATAGCCGGAAATCGGAAATACATAGGCGCTATCGCATCTTTGTCCGACGAACTATCGGAATGCGCCGATGAATTGACTTGCCAAGGCAAGACATTGATGGTTTTTTCGCAATATGGAAAATGCATCGGAATCATCGGATTGGCGGATTCCGTCAAGCCGACTTCCGAAGCTGCGATTGAGAGCTTCAGACGGCTTGGCATCAGGACCGTCATGCTTACTGGCGACAATGCCTCCGCTGCAAATCGCATAGGCGAGCTTTGCGGGGTCGATGGCGTCGTGTCTGAGGTTATGCCCGACGAGAAGGCGGCGGTCGTGCGGGGATTCCAATCCTGCGGCATAGTGGCCATGACTGGAGACGGCATAAACGATGCGCCGGCGCTTGCGTCGGCTGATGTCGGACTGGCTATCGGAGCAGGTACGGACATAGCCATTGACAGCGCCGACATCGTGCTGGTCGGCAGCAGCATAGAGGATGCCGCCGCCGCCGTACGCCTCGGCAGGGGAACGCTCAGGAACATAAAGGAAAACCTTTTCTGGGCGTTTTCATACAATGCCTTGTGCATACCATTGGCGGCAGGGTTGTTCGGGTTGAACATGAATCCGATGCTTGCGGCCGCCGCCATGAGCCTGTCGAGCGTTAGCGTTTGCTTGAATGCGCTTAGGCTGAACAGGTTGAAAATCCGCAATGCATCGCATGACCGGCCGAAGCGCTTCGATTCGCGGGAACGGAACGGATTCGAGAAAGTCCTATCTGAAATCGCATCGATGAGAGCTGCCGGCAAAACGAAGGGAGGAACTGGAAACATGGTTGTCTTGAAAGTGGGCGGAATGATGTGTTCGCATTGCGAGAAAACGGTCAAGGATGCGCTCGAAGCACTGGATTTCGTCGAGGAGGCTGTTGCCGATCACAAGTCGGGAACGGTGTCGCTGAGGACGAGCGGCGAATTCGATGAGCAGGCCGTCGTTAAAATCATAAACGGCAAGGGTTATGAATACGGCGGCAAATGCGAAGGCGTTTGACATTAAGTCGCATTTTTCGTATAATGCTATGGTTTTTCAAATGAATGCGCATTTGATTGACATCATGCTTTTTGCGGTCGTGGTGGAATGGTAGACACGCAAGCTTGAGGTGCTTGTGGCGGAAACGCTGTGCTGGTTCAAGTCCAGTCGGCCGCATTCCTAGATGAGAGGTTTGAAATGAGCAGAGTTTGTGATATATGCGGAAAGGGGACTGTTACAGGGAACATAGTGCCTAGGAAAGGTCAGGCGAAGAAGAAAGGCGGAGTCGGTCAGCATATAGGCGTGAAGAAGAAGAGGGTGTTCAAGCCGAATCTGGTCAATGTCAAGACCGTCATAGGCGGAACTCATTGCACCGTCAGGATTTGCACTCGTTGCTTGAAGAGCGGCTTCATAGAGAAGGCGGTCTGATTATTCCTTATTGATTTGCAAGCAACCCGACAGGGTTGCTTTTTTTTTAGGGCGTTTCTAAAAACCTGCTGTTCGAGGATGACTGCGAATTTTCGAAATGAAAAACTGGCGGAAAACACAGGAACACTGTCGTATTTCAAGGCTTTCCGCCGGCTTTTCAGTCGGAAGGACATCTGGCAGATTCGGACTCTGAGGTTTTTAGAAGCGTCCTTTAGAGGGCGCTTCGCCCTGAAAGCGTTCTTCGTTGGCAGATTTTTGCGAGACGAATCTTTCGTGTTGCATGCAGGGCGTGTTTTGCAATGTTTTGCATAGGAGGAAGTATGGGTTTCATAGAAGACATGAAAAGCAGGGCGAAAAAGAATGCGAGGACGCTCGTTCTTGCCGAGGGGCTCGAGGAGAGAACGGTTCGCGCAGCGAGAATCATCGCAGATGGGAAAATAGCCTCGAAGGTGATTCTGGTAGGTCCTGAGAAGGAAGTACGCGATAATGCCAAGAAGCTTTCCGTTGATCTTAAGGGCGTTGATGTGATAGATCCTGCTACGAGCGAGTTCAAGGCGCAGGCGATTTCCGAATTCTATGAGATGCGCAAGGCGAAGGGCGTTACGATGGAGGATGCCGCTGCCAAGATGGCTGATCCGCTCTTCTTCGGAGCTATGCTCGTCCACCTTGGAAAAGCGGATAGCATGGTGGCCGGAGCCGAGAACACCACTGCGAATGTGTTGCGTTCCGCCTTCTGGATAGTCAAGACGGCGCATGGAATAAAGAAGGCGTCGAGCTGTTTCGTGATGATAACGGATAAAAAGGAATACGGCGAAAACGGCTCATTCATTTTCTCGGATTGCGCTACCATACCCGACCCTTCGAGCGAGGACCTTGCCGAAATCGCCTATTGTGCTTCGCTGTCATGCAGGAAATATCTTCAAGCCGAGCCCAAAGTGGCTTTTCTGAGCTATTCGTCGAAAGGCTCTGCCGCAGGCGATATGGTGGATAAGGTCGTGAAAGCGGTCGAAATCTTCAAATCCGCGCATCCGGAAATTCCCGCCGATGGAGAATTGCAGCTTGATGCCGCAATCGTTTCGAGCGTTGCGAAAAGCAAGGCCAAAGGGTCGGCAACGGCAGGAAAAGCCAATGTTCTCGTCTTCCCTGATTTGCAGGCCGGCAACATCGGCTACAAGCTCGTTCAGCGCCTTGCGGGCGCAGAAGCGTTCGGTCCCATCCTTCAAGGCTTTTCAAAGCCCGTTTCCGATCTTTCGCGGGGTTGCAGCGTAGATGACATAGTATCGACTGCAGCTCTCACCTTGTCGTAATCGTGGCGAACACCCTCAAAGGATTCATAGTATTCGAAGGTCTCGACGGTTCCGGAACAACGACGCAGATAGATGCGCTGTGCGATTGTCTTCGTCAGAAGGGCAAGTCGTTTTTCAGAACCGCAGAGCCGTCCGACGGAATCATAGGCCGTTTCTTGCGCGAAAGCGTTTTGAATGGCAATTCTTGTCATTTGAACGCTGATAGCATCCTGCATTTGTATGTTGCGGATCGTTATGATCATATTTACGGCGGTTCCGGCGTGGTTTCGAATCTGAGGAAGTGCGGCATGGCAATACAGGATAGGTATTGGTTTTCCACCCTTGCGTATCAGGGAGTGGATATTGCTTGCGAGAGGATTTTCGATCTCAACAAGGATTTTCCGTATCCCGAGCATCTGATCTATTTGAAATGTCCTGTCGATATCTGCATGCGAAGAATCGCTTCCAGAGGAAATGAAAGGGAGATTTTCGAAAAAAGCGAATTTCTCGAAAAAGTGGCGGAAAACTACGATAGGGCATTCGGAAGCCTTCCTTCGGATGTCGGCTTTCATGCTATCGACTCGTCTGCATCCGTTCGGGAAGTTCATCATAAGATTCTGGAAATATTAGGCGGTTGCTTTTGAGAAATGACGGACTCTTCGTTTTCGGTACATAGGAAGTTCAGCTTCAGCAAGGAATACGGATTCGCTTTCAGGAAGGATAGGTTTTGCTGCCTCATCTATTGCTCAGATGCGGATTTCGGCGAAATAAGCGATTATTTGAACAGGCTGTCGCTTTTGGATGATGTTTTTGAAATCATCATAGCGGTCGAGAGCGGCAAGGCGGACATATCCATGATTTCCGCAGCATATCCCGATTCCACTATCATAGAGTTTTCCAAGAAGCCCTCTAAAGCCGAAGCCATCGATGCGGCGTGTCGCATCATGCTTTCGCCGTTCTTCATGTTCGCGGACATGTCGGTGCTGCCGCTTTG
>DMKZ01000145.1:0-4516 GCA_003454065.1 Spirochaetaceae bacterium | reverse complement strand
TATAAGAGTCCGCTGGTGGTAACGCCTGTTTTCGTAATGGACGACAGGAATTATTATCCTAACATTCGCATCCCTGATGTGAAGTACATGAGCATAATCTGCGAGCAGATCCATCCGTTTTACAGATTGCAGGATACATTCTATCCTATTTCGTTTATCGGGGTATATGATAGGTTGAAATACATGCGCATCGGCGGATTTGATCTCACCATAGATGATGATTATTATCAGCTTTTGGAATTCGCTTCGAGAGTTTGGTTTTCGGGATATTCCATAATGTGCTACAAGGAATTCGTTTTTCATTGTACGGATGCGGATGCGCTGACGGAGCATATACGCGCCAACAAATACAAGGATGCCGTCAACTTCAGGATACAATACCTCTACAAGAGGCCAAGGGACAAGGTCAATATAAAAGTCCTTTATTTTCTATTCAGGGCGGTTGACAACAGTTTCAAGGATTCGGCTTTCAAGAACAGGTTCTTCTTGCTGAATTTCAAAATGCTGCTCAAAAGGTGGAGAATAGGCGAGATAGAGGAAGTGTTATGAAAACAAGAATCGCATTTGCTTTTTCGCTTTTCGCTTTAGCGGTTTTTCCATTAGCGGCGCTTGAAATGGAGCAGGATGCCGTCATATATTCAATCAGCAGCGGATATGCCAGCTGCGATGATTCCAAGCTTCCGGATATCGTGTCGTCGTTCTTCGATGAAGATCTCTATCGCTTGGAGAGCGAATTGCGAAAGGAATTCACATTTTCATGGGCGGAAGACAATTTGGCGGCTGAGACGAAAACCATGCTTGCCAAAACCCTCAGTCCCCTTCTGGGCGATCTTCTTCCGTGCGATGATGTCGTTTTCTCGCGCGCCGTGATTCTGGAGGACGGCTCCAAAAGCTTCAGATTCAAGGATATGAATAAAGGCAATGTGTATTCCGTTGTGTGCAAGGAAGGGAAAATCGTTTCCATGTCGTTGATATGAGTGTCCTTTGCAAGCTATGCCTGCTGAAAAGCGATGAAATACGATGAATTGATAAAAGGGGATATCCCTCCGTTTGTTTTCCGCTTGCTGAAGAAATGCGGGAAGGCCATCAACTCCTTTGATATGATACGCGACGGAGAGAATGTTCTTATCGGCGTTTCCGGAGGAAAGGATTCCATTTTCCTGTCGTTGTGCTTGTCTTTGAGATTGAAGTGGCTGCCGATAAGCTATAATTTGAAGGCCGTGATGATCGAGTGGGAGGAGAATCCGATGACGTCCGAGCAAAAGGACATGCTCAGACGATATTACGAGTCGCTTCGGATACCTTTTGAAATCATTCGCGAAAGGCAGCGTAGCGAAGGCTTCAAAGGCGATTTCAATTGTTATTTGTGTTCGAGAAACAGAAGGCGTGTTCTTTTCGATCTCGCGGCGAAAGATGGAACGCAGCTGATAGCGCTTGGACACCATTTGGATGACATAGTGGAAACGTCATTGATGAATCTGGCATTCAGATCGAAACTGGAAAGCATGAATCCGGTCCAGAATTTTTTCGATGGGAAGCTGAGCGTGATAAGGCCGCTGTGTCTGATAGACGAAGGCAGCATAAGTCGTGTGTGCGAGAAGTTCGAATTGCCTGTCGTGAAATCTTCGTGCCCTTTCGATCAGGTGAACATAAGAAGCCGGCTCAAGCCTATCATCAGAGAGTTCTCGCATATTGACAAATATTCGAAAAAACATATTTTCGATGCATACGGGTTTGATTGCCGGCCTATGAGAAAGCTCATTGGCAAAGTCATTGATAAGGAGGAATGCGTATGAATGCCGATTCGAATATAGAGATCAGAAAGGCTATGGAAAGCGATATTCCCGATATTATGCGAATTTACGAACATGCCAGAAAATTCATGGCCGAAAATGGGAATCCTAACCAATGGGGAAAGGATTATCCTCCGCAAGCTTTGATTGTACAGGATGTGGAATCCGGTCGACTGAATGCAATGCTCTCGCAAGGCAAGATCCATGCCGTTTTCGCTTTCATAATCGGCGCAGATCCTTCTTACGAAACGGTGGAGGGCGGAGAATGGATTTCCGATTCACCTTATGGAACAATGCATCGTATCGCGAGCGACGGCGTGATTCGCGGCGTGCTTGCAAAGGCGCTTGAGCATTGCGTATCCCGAATCAATCATATCCGAATAGACACCCATAGCGATAGCATTCCGATGCAAAAGGCAATCGAAAAGTGCGGATTCAAGCGCATAGGCGTCGTTACCGTTCGCAATTCCCATAGAATAGCCTATGAGCTTGTTGTCGGCGGTTCTGAAAAACTTTAAAGTTTTTTCAATTTCGTTATGATAATGACAGAGGTTTATTTAAAATGAATTTGAAGACTATAGCTGTTCCCGAAGATTTTTATAAGGAGGAAATCCGAAACGGATACAAGGTTTCTTCGCAGATGAAGAAAGTATGGGCGGTGGAAATAGACTTGGTCAAAAAACTTGAGGAAGTATGCAAAAAACACGATATAGATTATTCCATATTCTACGGTTCGATGCTTGGTTGCTTCAGGTCAAACGGGTTCATCCCATGGGATGACGATTTCGATGTCGTTATGACGCGTCATGATTATGACATATTGATGTCGCATAGCGATGAGTTCGAATATCCGTATTTTCTCCAAAATTACAATACGGACAAGGAGTTTTTCAAAACCGTCGCCACATTGAGAAATTCCGAAAGCACTGCAATAATTCATTATGACAGGTTCAGACCCTTTAATCAAGGGATATATATAGACATTTATGTTTTGGATACGGTTCCCGATAATTTCATTTCAAGACTCATCAAGGGCATTCGTCAGAAAATCTCAGGCGGGATTTGCTATGGGTTCTTCTATTTCTTCCAATTTTTGGAACTAAAAGCAGGTCATTATATCAAATACAGTCTTCCGACAAGAAAAATGTATCGCAAATACGATAGGATATGCGCTGGCAAAGCTGGAGCGAAAGGTCGAAATTGCAGGAATTACCTCAATTACGTCGAGCAGATGACTTATCCGATTGATTATTTTCGTTTCATTGAGGATGTTCAGTTCGAGTGGACTACCGTAAGGATGATCAATAACAAGGAAATTGTCGGTGAAATCCTGCGTCAAAGCTATGGCGATGATTTTATGCTGCCAAAGAATGTTGCGCCGGCCCATGGGACGACTTATCTCGATGCCGATCGCTCTTATAATGATTTCGTGGGCAAACTAACGACGAAGGATTTCGAAAAGTAAAAGGCTAAAGAGCATATTCCAGACAGCAGGTTTTCGGAAGTACCATTTTCAAGGCGATGCGAAGCGATTCCGGATCAGGATGCCCGTCGAGGAAATCGGTAATGCTTTGTGTATTTCCGATTTCCGAGATGGGTATAATGGGTTCGGAAGGGCGAGCATTCGCGAAGAAAAGAATTTCAGGGAAACCTCAATTAAAAACAACGGAGAGAGGGGGATTCGAACCCCCGGACCCCGGATGAGGTCAACTCCTTAGCAGGGAGCCCGATTCGGCCACTCTCGCATCTCTCCAAGGGGTTGCAGCAAAGACTGCTTATTGAACGATTCAACGCAAGCTTACGGAGAGAGAGGGATTCGAACCCCCGGTGAGTTGCCCCACAACAGTTTTCAAGACTGCCGCCTTCGACCACTCGGCCATCTCTCCCTCTGCACCGCATGCAAAAGAAATAACTTTTTAAGTATAGTATAATTCGCAAAAAAAGTCTATAAATGGCGAGCAGCATGAAGAAAATAGTTTTAGAAGATCTGTTCCGAATTGAAAACCATAACGGTGTCTTTCTAAAAATATTTTCAAAATGATGCGATGCCATTTCAATTCAGGAAGCCTTTGGAGAAAAATGCCAATACTTTGTGTATTCGTATTTTTTGAGAATGGCTTAATGGTTTGAAAGGGCGAGCAGCATGAAGAAAATAGTTTTAGAAAGACACCAAACAAAAAAAGTCCATATGCAATCAAACATATGGACGTAATACAGCATGCCTATAAGCCGGGTTCTGTAGAAGGTGATCATCTATCTTTGGCATATCATCGCTGATATGCTCCAGCGTTCTACCCGAAGCTTTTGCCAGCGAGCAACTGTGGCTTCTTCTTGAACTTGCATCAGATGGTTTCGCCATGCCTCGTCCGTCACCGGTCGAGCGGTGGTCTCTTGCACACGCCGTTTCACCCTTACCCGAAAAACTAAGTTAAAAACTTAAATACTAAATAAAAGGAGGTTAAAATTTGCTGAATATGGATTCGGGCGGTCTTTTCTCTGTTGCGAATCACATGCGTTGCCGCATCAAGCCGTTAGCTTGCATCCTGCTCTATGATGCCCGGACTTTCCTCATAATCAAAATTATGCGATCACCTGAACATGCTATTGCACTATATATTAGTTGTTCTCTGTTTTTTTTGCAAATTATTTTTTGTACGATGGCGGAGATATTTGAGCGATATGCCGCCCAATCGGCTTCGAGCATCAAGCCGTGCGCAAAGCAC
>DMKZ01000043.1 GCA_003454065.1 Spirochaetaceae bacterium | reverse complement strand
TTTTACCATGATCAACATGTCCCATGACCGTCACGATCGGGGCGCGGCGCTGCATGTTCTCCTCGCTGGATGCGATGTTCTCTATCAGCGTTTCCTGGTACAAATCCACGATATGAACTTCGCATCCGAATTCGTTTGCGATTATAGTTGCGGTATCGCTGTCGATTTGCTCGTTGATCGTCACCATGCTGCCCATGGAAATCAGCTTTGAGATTATGTCTCCAGCCTTAAGGTTCATCTTCCTTGCGAGTTCGCCTGGCGTGATGAAGTTCATGATATCTATTCTTTTCGGGACGGTATCGAAATTGATCTTCTTCTTCTTCGCGATATCGAATTCCCTCTCGTCCTGAACCTTCTCGCCGCGATAGCCTCCTTTTCGAGACGGCGCAGCAGGCTTGCGCTTGGCACCGATCGGCTGAGCCACCTCGAAAGCCTTATTCATGCTGGCGACTCTGAAAGGACTCCTGTTGAATCCTCCGGCGCCCTGCCCGCCGGTTCTCTGCTGGCCGAATCTGCCTCGACCATACACAGACCTGCCGCCGACTATTCCGGCTGACATCATGCGACCGCTAGCTGACACCCCTGCTCCTCTAATCGGCGGAAGATTCTGGGAATCCTTTATGATGGTGAACCTTTTTCGAACGGGAATCACAACCTCAGAGGACGGAGTTATTGTTCTCGGACGATCAGGAGCTTCGGGGGAAGCAGGACTCTTAGCAGCGGCGCTTGGAGCGGAAGCGGCTTTAGCAGGCTGAGGTTGCCGAACCGGAGCGGCAGGCCTTTCCTCTCTGAATATCTTCGGCGCTGTGAATCTGCCGGCGGATGCAACCGAGACGCCTGGCGGAGATGAAACCGAAGTTTTCAACGCGTTGGCGCCAAGCGACTTCGTTGCAACGTTTTTCGATGCATCGGAAGAAGGCGCTTGAACAACCGGCGCGCCTTTCACATCAGAAGATGCGCCTGCGGCTTGCTGAACGTTCTCGACCGCTGAAGCGTTCGTGATATCGTGCTGCAGGACGGGTTTCTGCCGATCCGCATCAACCGAAACGGGTTTCGAGGAATTCACGCTTTCCAAATGCCTATCCTGATTGATCTTCGGCAATGAGGAGCGTTTGATTATTATCCTGGGCATCTTGTGCTCGACAGGCTCTTTGGAATTCGGAACGTCGTGAGCCGCTGCGGAGGCGCTTTTCTCCTGCGGCTCCTGGCCGCCCGCAAGGACGTTCCTGTTCCTTTTGATCACCCTGCTTTTGCTTCGAATCACGCTTTGCTGATCGTTCTTAGGCGAATCGTTTTTGTTCTCGGTCATACGCTATATCCGTCCCTCTAGTTTTCGTCCACCAATTCGACATATTCGCCCAATACGCTGACGAACTCCTTATATTCCTTTGTCGTGAACTGGAAGAATTCCATAATATCAACAGCTCCCAAATCAGCGAATTGCACGACCGTCTCGATGCCTTTCGCAGCGATTTTCTCCTTGACCTTATCGGAAAACGGAAGTTCGGAAAATATGAGATCGTCTTCCTGATCCTCGTTGTCCGATGACGTTTCCGCCGGATTCTCCGCCTGCTCCGCTGCTGCGGAGGCAGCTCCATGGCCAAGCGCATCCGCACCACGAGAATGCTCTGCTTTCGGAAGATCATCGGCGACCTTGAGAGTCTCTATATCCCCGTCGTCGGCTTCCGGCGAAACGGAATCCGATGCGAAGAGCTCATCCGCCTCGCTTCTCGTATCCGAATCCAAATTAAGCTCTCCGTATTGCTTCTCCGACTTTATCTCTATCAGCCAATCGGTGAGCTTGTTGGCAAGCTGAACGTTAAGCCCTTCCTTTCCGATCGCATAGGAAAGCTCCTTGTCATCGCATACCGCATACACTTTTCTGGACTCGTAGTCCATGACGCGAACCATCTTGATAACCGCAGGAGTCAGCGAATTCGCCACGAATTGCTCGACCAGCTCGTCATATTCCACGATATCGATTTTCTCGCCATGCAGCTCGCGCACTATGTTCTGTATTCTCGAACCCTTTTGCCCTACGCAGGTCCCGACAGGATCCAATATCTTCGATTCGGTGAACACGGCAACCTTGGATTTATAGCCGGCCTTCCTCACTATCTTGTAAATTTGAATCGTACCGTCTGCTATTTCAGGCACATTTATTTCGAGGAATTTTCGCACCAGCTGCCCGCTCGTCCTGGACAATATTATATCGACGCCGCGATCCCTCATCCTGACTTCTTCGACATAGCAATATATCTTATCATCCTTTTTATACGATTCAAGCGGGCTCTGATATTGCCTGAGAAGCACCCCCGAATTCCCGCCGCCGAGATCGACATAGCAATCGCCGGAGCGCTGGTCTATGTTCTGCACATATCCGACTATTATCTCCTTCTCCTTGGTCTTGAACTCGTTATAAAGCTTGTTCTTCTGGAATTCCTTGGAGCTCTGCTTGAATTTCTGCTTTCCGCTTGTAACCGACGTCCTCTCGAGCGTCTTTATGTCGAGAAGCTGGAGCACGTCGTCTCCGATTTCCGCATCGCTGCCTATTTTCTTTGCATCCGAAAGAGTCATCTCCATAAGATTGTCATGGAGGTCATCGTCGCTGACAACCGTCTTTATCATATACAAATTGACCTCGCTGTCGTCATCGGCTATTTCGACATAGCAATTCTCATCGGTCTTGAACTTGCTCTTATACGATGCCCTGATGGAATCCTCGATAAGTTTATGAACGGCTTCGCGAGTCAATTTTCTCTCTTCCATCATCAATTCGATCGCTTCCTTAAGCGTCAAAGGCTTCTCCTCTTCCTTTTCCGCCTTGCGTCCTCTCCTGCCAAACGAACCGACTGCTCCTCCATCTGCCATCTCTCATTCCTCCAAAAAAGCGTTTCTTATCGAATCAATAGGTATTATCACCTCGCCCGAATTCAAAAACAACGCCAGTTTATCATCATCGGCGGAAACGATCTTCCCGACAACGGAAACCGATTCGCCGTTTTCATCCGCAAACGACACATTCGCCATTCTGCCATTGAACAATTTAAGCTCATACAACGTCTTAAGACATCTGTTCAATCCCGGCGAAGACAATGTCATGACATAATCCTGATCCCTGAAATAATCATCGAAAAAAATATGAAGGACAGATGACGCCTCCTCCAAATCCGAAGTATTGGGACTGCATGCGATTCCGGAATTCATCTTAGCCAGGTAAATATCCAGCAATGCTTTGCCGGATGACCTTCTTACGCTTATATCAACCGCTTGAAGGCCATAGCAGCCTAAAATGGCATCGATCTCATTCCTTAAGCTTTCATAGGCGCAAGTTCTGGATATTCCCTTGGCGTTTCTCCCCATATCCCTTCCCAAAAATAAAGGTGTCCCACGCAGTGCAGCCGAAACCGCATCGCAGGACACCCCATATACTGCTATAAACTTGTTATATTTCTTATATCAGGCTCGGAATCATTATATTAAAGTGTTTTTTTTTAATCAAGAGCCGATCCGTCATCCGACCGAACCGGTATAGATGCTCGGATAAAAAAGACCGTCATGCTCGAAATCGATTATTCCGTTCGCTCCCGCACGATTGTAAAGCCCTGCAAACCGCCCCATTACGAAATAAATACCGATCATAAGAGGCATGCCGGATATGGAACCGCCATCAAGCCTCAGCGTCGGGAATTTCAGGGAATCGCAAAACTCCTGAAGCATGTATCCCGAATCGAACAGCCTATCGACCGAGTCGTTCCAGATGCTTTCGGAAACATCTTTCCCGCAGATGACGCCATGGGAGCCAAACCCCTCCTGCGGCTTTAAAACCCATTTGGCCCTATTGGCCCTGACATCAGCCAGCAAATCGCCGTCAACGCATTCCTTATCGAAGAAATAAGTCCGTGGAAAAAACAGTTCGATGATTTTCCTATCTTCCGCGCTTATGCGCTTCAATGTCTCCGGGTGAAAAACCGCCGCGCTTATGCTCTTCGAGTGCATCAGCGTGGATTTGAAATCCCCTAAGACCATGACCTTATTCTTTTCTATCGCCTCCAAGAGCGGCTCGCATTCGTCCATCCTCTCCGCAACGACGCTGGACACGGCCCTGCGGTATATCATGTCGATCGAACGGCCGTTCTTGCGACTGACAAGTCTCTTGCCGTCAAAATCAAGTTCCCTCATATCAACGAAGTCCGAATATGCTCCAAACTTCTTGAAACAGGTGACAAATCTGTCAAAATCACTGAAAACACCTTCCTCCTTGAAATCGACAACTGCGAACATGGGCTTGGATTTAGGCTTGGGCGAATGGTTGTAGTAATGATTCGCAAGCTCATAAGCGACTTTGAGAACCGTGCTTTTCGATTCGGCCGACGGATACGCGTTCCGAACAGCAGCACACTCCAAAATCATGGAATTGATGCAATCGCTTCTGCTCATACCTCCCGTGCCATCGGTATTCACTTCGCATATTTTCAAGCCGCTCCTATTCAAAAAGACATCTATTCTGCCTACAGGCGAAGAGAATATCGGACTGGAGGGTATCAGAATCAGCTTTTCAAGCCTTTTGTCAAGCTTAAATATCTTTCTATATTCCTCATCCTCCACATAGAACTTTGTGATTTTCTCGAGCAAGACGCACACTTTCGTCACCACCATGCTGAAGAACTCCACATCGGAATGACTGAAAAACAACGGAATCGCAGATACGGGGAAGACCTTGCCGTGCGCCTTGATGTCGGAAGACTCGAGTTCGCTTAGAATCTTCAGCCTCCTCTCGCGCATCATACTTGCATCGTTTGAAATCAGCGATTCGGCAAAAGCGTATCCGCGCTTCAGCATATCGATCGCAGTCGTTGACTTTCTTTTCGCTTTGAAAACGCTCATGACATCTCCGAACAATAAAACGATGCGCAGGAATAAGAGGAATCAGCGCCCGACACGACATTATCGAACCCTGCCCTTACATAAGCTCCTGCAAAGCCGCCGCAAATGGAAAACAAGCCGACCACGCGGCTTGCATGCTTCAGGCGAATCTCCTGCATGTCTTTCGGCGCGCAAGGAGAAATGGGGATAATGAAAATGCCATCGTCGGATCCGACCTCCTGGATTACAAACTCCCCCTTCCGCCCTTTAGCAGCCGCATCCAGAAGCCTCTCCCACTCATCCTGATCGCATGACGAACCGAAGACGACGCCCATACCGCCATAAGAGGAGGATGGCTTGAGGACATATTCGGATTTGCATGTTTTAAAACGTTTCAACATCGCGTCATCGGTTTCACCCGCCCCAATGCCGCAAGTACGCAAAATACGATGATTTTTCCAGCAGCGGACAGGCGATTTGGACGCATCTTGCAAAACCGAAAGAAAAGTCTTGTCCTGAATCAGAAAACACAGCGGAAACGGAAACAAATCAGTATTCGACAAACCTAGATTTGAAAGAAAATGGGAACATTCGCTTTCATGTCTCATGATATCAGAATAAATCAGGTAATTATAGGCGAAATCAATAGGCTTCATTGATTCTCCGTACAACGACTCATCCCCGTAAAAATATCCATCTTCGCCGATGCAGAGATGTCTGACATCCACTATTGAGAAATCCATTCCCTGATCGTCGAAATATTTCTTGAAGTGCAGCAATTCCGAACAATCAAGACCTCCGGAATCAAACAATACCAAAAAAGCGAAATGCGGTTTCTCTCCCATTGCCTCGCTGCGCTTAAAAGCCTTGGGATTCGCTTTGCATCTTGATATCATGCGATCGGCCCAAATATCGTATATCTTGGAACCGAACCCTGCCAAATTCATTTCGGATTTGAATCGCCTGAACGCGGGTTG